>JBHEMV010000004.1:0-320 GCA_046262375.1 Pyrinomonadaceae bacterium | reverse complement strand
ACGGCATGTTGCTCGACGCAGCGCAGGGTTTAGTCCAACGTCACATTCCGGAAACAACGATCGCGGAGGCTGAACGCGCGATTGTCCTGGGCGTAAAGCGAGATATCGAGCTTGGTTGGACCCAGGTGCAGGATGCCGGTGGCAGCTATGCGGAGGTCGCTCTCTTCAGAAAACTTTACCGCGATGGAAAGATCAAACTGCGTATTTACAAGGCGCTCTCCGCGCCCGGGAGGGAGGCGCAGCAGCTTTTCAGCGAAGGGCCAACCATCGGTGAACACGGGCACAGGTTAACGGTCCGCACGGTCAAACTCTATGTTGAC
>JBHEMV010000003.1:73684-74185 GCA_046262375.1 Pyrinomonadaceae bacterium | reverse complement strand
CAAGTAGATCTCGTCAGCAAGAAAAGCGAATGTGGTCCCGAGGCGCTTGCGCAATTCGCGTTGAATAGAGGCGACCTGCACGATCGTTTCACGGCAGAAGTCCGCGGTCACGGCAGTGAGCCTCGGATCAGTGTTGTAACGCGTCAGACCCAGCGGAACAACCGCCACGCTCGTGATTCGTGGATACTCTGCTGCCAAATCCCGGATGGTCTGATTGAGTATTTCGCCGTCATTGATTCCGGGACACAACACAACCTGTGCGTGAATTTCGATTCCTGCGTCGAGTAAGCGCGCCAGCTTTTCTTCGATATCAGACCGCTGCTCGTCAATGCCCAGTAGATATGCGCGGACCTTTAAATCGGTAGCGTGAACCGAGACATATTGCGGTGAGAGGCGTTGCTCGATAATGCGACGCATCTCGTCTTCTGAAATTGAAGTTAGAGTTGTGTAGTTACCGTAGAGAAATGAAAGGCGTACGTCTTCATCTTTGATGAAGAGCGA
>JBHEMV010000003.1:69114-73674 GCA_046262375.1 Pyrinomonadaceae bacterium | reverse complement strand
GCACATTGCCGCGGAACTATCTGCTCGAAGCTGAGTCCAAAATCTTCTCCCTCGCCGCGCTCGATCTGCACTTCCCAGTCTTCCCCTGTATTTTTGCGGACCTCCAGCACGAGTTCGGTTTCACCCGCAGTTTGAAAACGAAAGTCCAGGTAGTCGCGGACGGCACGGCCATTAACCTTTATGATCCTGTCACCCGACTCGAGCTCCAACTCACAGCCCAGACTCTCAGGTGAAACTTCGGCTATTTCGACACCACGGCGTCGAATATTCTGGACGGCTGGAGCTACTGCAAATTCATACATCAGGTTTTGCCTTGTGGCGCCAGCAAAGCATTCGATGAGCGCATTGCTTTGCTATTTGGCGCGTTGGAAAAACTATAGACTATAGCAAACCAGCACAGCTTTGTTGAGCGGCGCTACTAATCCGTTGCGATTCAGAAGCAATACCTGCGAATGTTGCAAAAACGCGAGCTGCCAGACCCGCAATGAACACAGGATGGAGTCGGCGGACCGAATTACGACCAGACTTTGCCAAACATGACGAACTTAACCCATTAGCTGATTTCCAACATTAAGCGCTAATGTTATTGACAATCCTGGCCCTGTTTGTTAGTTATGCTGGGCATATTTCGAGCCATCCTGTTTTTCAAAGTCTTTTTGAGTTTCCATAATCCTTGCTGACAGGGAACTGACCTTATGAACAACAAACTAAAGCCGGCGATTATTGGCGGCGTTGTTTTAGGTCTGTTATCCGTAATACCTTTCGTTAACTTCGTCAACATTTGCTGCTGCCTGTGGGCAATCCTTGGCGGGTTGCTCGCCTCCTATCTGTACATCAAGAATTCGCCCATTCCTGCCAGTCCGGGTGATGGCGCGATAGTGGGGGTCCTCGCCGGTGTCGTGGGTGGCGCAATTGCAATTGTTATTGGGATACCGATCAGCATTTTGATGGGAAGCGCAATGACGGCCTTCTTCGTCGGTTTGATGGAGCATATCGATCCTTCCCAGGCCGAGATGATGCGCAGACAAATAGAGGCAGCACAAACTGTAGCCAGTGCAATAATAAACGGGATTGTTTTAGCCGTACTACTCGTTATCTTTTCTACGCTAGGTGGATTAATCGCAGTTCCAATTTTCGAGAAGCGCAAGCGTGACTTACCGGCCCCGCCCCCTCCCCAGAATTTTGGTGGAGCGTAGCCAGGGCTCGGACGTTTGATATTCGAGTTGAGTCTGTTCGGTCGGCTTCAAGCTTTATCAAAACTATAACTCAGGAGAAACTCTAAATGTCTCAACAGTGGACACCCCCGCCGCAATCAACAGGTGGAACGGCAACTGTTCCAAACTACTTGGTTCCGGCAATTCTGTCTTTGTTCTGTTGCTGGCCGCTGTCAATAGTCGCCATAATTTTTGCTGCCCAGGTAAATGGCAAGGTGGCCTCAGGAGATATGGCGGGCGCAGTCGACGCCTCCAAAAAGGCCAAGCTCTTTAGCTTTATTGCGATCGGAATCGGGCTGGCTGGCGGGCTCATCTATGTCTTGCTGATGTTCCTCGGTGTGGGGTTGAGCGCTCTGGGGAATAGATAACATCGGAGGAAGCTTTTCCTTTTTAAGGGCGGGTTCGGAAGCGGTGTCATCGTCGATTCGTCGATGGTAGCACGCTAATCCCCGGTGCCGATTGGCAACTGCCGATTTGCCTCGTTGATCGCCGCACCCATAAAAACTACCGGAGCCAAATGTAATGACTAGATATTGCACAAAATGTGGATCAGTAAATGATGAAGCTGCCCAGTACTGCGCAAATTGCCAGGCTCTTTTGAGTCCGGTGAGCACCGGTTACCAGCCAATGCAGTCGGTTAACCAGGCCGCCCAGGGAGCTATGGTCGATTGGCAGTCGCTGGGCGCAGACAAGAAGATCGTAGTGGGCATCTGCGGAATACTGCTCGGGGGTTTTGGGGTTCATAAGTTCATTCTTGGTTACACCAATGAAGGTATTATCCAGATCGTTATCACCTTCCTAACGTGCGGCTTCGGTTCGATAGTTGGGATCGTTGAAGGCATAATTTATCTCACAAAGTCTGACGAAGATTTTGTTCGGACTTATATACAGAACAAGAAGGCCTGGTTTTAAAAGACGCTACTTAGTTTGCCCACAATCCGCGCAATCCATACAATCCAAACGACGCTGGTGAAGAGTTGAACCGGAAGGGCTGTCGCCTCCTCTCTTGCTCCGGAAACCCTCCCGATATTTCTCCCAGGCCATTACCATGGTAGTTTAGCTGTCTCATGAGGCTTGATGAGGTTGTAAATAGACGTTGGGCGGCCGTGCTGATTTGGTCAACATTGGCGGTTGGTTCAGTGTATCTCTTCATTTTCGAGCCCGGTAAATCAGGGTTCTTTCCCGTCTGTCCATTTCAAGCGCTTACGGGATTTTCCTGTCCCGGGTGCGGCAGCACGCGCGGTCTTCACCGGTTGCTTCATGGCGACGTGATTGCAGCTTTTCAGTTCAATCCCCTTCTGGTGCTGTCGCTTCCGTTTCTGCTTTATGCACTCGTGCGCTATACAAACGCAGCTATACGCCGCCTACCAGTAAAAGGTAACCAGCTTAACGCCAGATACATCTGGATGTTGTTCGTCGTCGTGCTGTCATTCTGGATCTTCCGCAACATGCCCTTTTACCCGTTTCCAACGTGAAGATGTCAGGACATGAAAGACACTTTCGAGTAGTTTAGAAGCGGTCGGTGCCCGCCGTTGCGAATAATGCCGGTACACCGCGAGTGTAGTTATCGAATTGAATCATCTAAAAGAATCGGCGGGCCGCACAACCCAGGGGCCCGTCTCTAAACCAGTGGAGGCTTTGAAATATTCATGCGTCTACTTTTCGCTTTAATACTGACCGTTGCAATCACTTCAGATTTGCAATCGCAGCAAAACAAACCGGCGCGTGAAAAATTTGTCGCGCCACCGCGACCAGTTCATACGTTTTCAATAGTCGCGCGTGATCCGGATACCGGCGAACTCGGCGTTGCCGTTCAGTCTCACTGGTTTTCCGTGGGCGCAATAGTTCCATGGGTTGAGGCAGGGGTCGGCGCGGTGGCCACACAGTCATTTGTGGATCCCAGTTATGGAAAGTTGGGCCTGGAGCTTATGCGCAGTGGAAAGAGCGCGCCGGACGCGTTGAAGTCTTTGCTTGCTGGCGACGAAGGCCGCGAAGTTAGGCAGGTAGCGATGATTGACGCGCAGGGTCGTGTGGATGCCTGGACAGGAAAAAACGACATTGACGCCGCGGGGCACTTTGTTGGTAAGAACTTTTCTGTGCAGGCGAATCTGATGCTTAACGACAAGGTGTGGCCCGCAATGGCATCGGCATTTCAGAATGCGAGGGGCGATCTTGCTGATCGGATGCTTGCTGCCCTGGACGCGGCCCAAGCTGTAGGTGGCGACATCCGCGGCAGGCAATCTGCTGCGCTCATTGTTGTGACTGGAAAGCCCACGGGGCAGGTCTGGAAAGATCGGTTTTTTGATCTGCGTGTCGACGACAGCGCTGAACCCTTGCAGGAATTGCGACGCCTCGTAACTTTACAACGCGCGTACAATCATATGAATGCGGGTGACCTGGCCGTCGAGAAGAAAGACAACGAAGGGGCGCTACGCGAATATAGTGCGGCTGAAAAACTTGTTCCTGATAACGCTGAAATGATCTATTGGCACGCGGTTGCGCTCGTGAACATGGGTCGAGTGGATGAGTCGCTGCCGCTGTTTCGAAGAGTCTTTGCTATGGATAAGAATTGGGCAACCTTGACACCTCGCTTGCCCAAATCAGGACTTCTGCCAGACGATGCGAAGTTGATTGAGAGGATTTTGTCGGTTAACAAGTAGAGATTTAAACTTTGAACTTGGCTCTCTTGCGCGCAGGAGCGCGATTAAGTTGACGAGGAAGTACAAAGAACAAAGTACAAAGTACAAAAATCAATGCCTTGTGCATCTCGCGGCACGTGATCGTTTGCGCCGCCTTCATGTATAATCCCTCCCGTCTCCGTACAAAATTCCAACTCACTTCGGGGAGCCGTTATGAAGATTCTGTTTCTCTGCGCACTCCTGCTGCTCTCTTCGCCCATTGCGGGGCTGGCGCAGCAGACCCAGCGCAAGCTTTTCCCATACGATTACAAAATTGACGATCTGCCGAATGGTCTGCGGCTTGTAACGGTCCCGACCGATTACCCGAACCTCGTCGCGCTCTACATCGTCGTCAGCGCCGGCTCGCGCAACGAGGTGGAGGCGGGCAAGAGTGGCTTCGCGCATTTCTTCGAGCACATGATGTTTCGCGGGAGTGAACACTACACGCCCGAACAGCGCGAGGACATCTTCAAGCGCGCCGGCGCGGAGACGAACGCCTACACCTCTGACGATCGCACCGTCTATCACGCCACCTTCGACAAGGCAGACCTCGACGAAGTGATGCAGGTCGAGGCCGACCGCTTCATCCGCCTCAAGTACACGCCGGAGCAGTTCAAGACGGAGGCGAAGGCGGTCAAAGGCGAGTACGACAAGAACAGCGCCAACCC
>JBHEMV010000003.1:54167-69014 GCA_046262375.1 Pyrinomonadaceae bacterium | reverse complement strand
TTCTTCAAGATAAATGAGGTGCTGCGCGAGACCGCCTTCAAGCGTCACACCTATTCGCACACGACGATGGGCTACCTCCGCGACATTGACGACATGCCCAATCAATATGACTACAGCCTGCAATTCTACGGCCGCTTTTACCGTCCCGAATACGCGACCATCCTGCTTGTCGGCGACGTGACCCGCGAGCGCGCGCTGGACCTCACGAAAAAGTTCTGGAGCGACTGGAAGCGCGGCAACTACAAAACCGACATCGCGGACGAGCCGGAGCAGAAGGAGTCGCGCACGTCGCACATCGACTGGCCATCGCCGACGCTCCCGCACATGGCCGTCGCCTTTCACGGCCCGGCCTACTCCGACTCCGACAAGGACAAGCCCGCGCTCGACCTCCTCGCGCAAATCGCCTTCGGCGAGAACTCCGAGTTGTACCAACAGCTCGTCATTAAAGAGCAGAAGGTTGACGTGCTCGAACCCGACTTCGGCAATCAGGCCGACCCGGAACTCTTTACCGTCTACGCACGCGTCAAGAGTCCGACCGACGTCACATACGTGCGCGACCAGATTCTCAAGACCTTCGAGCGCTACACCGCAGAGCTGATCGAACCATCGAAGCTCGATGCGACCCGCTCTCGACAACGTTACGGCTACGCGCTGGCGCTCAACAGCTCCACCGCCATCGCCAGCGCGCTCGCGCCTTATATCTCGCTCAGGCGCACGCCGGAGACTTTGAACAAGCTCTTCGAGGTCTACCAGGAAGTGGTGCCGAAGGACATCCGCGACGCCGCCCGCAAGTATTTCAAGCAGGAGAGCCGCACCATCGTCACCCTCGCGCCGAAGGGGATGAACCTGGCCAGGGCGGACGGGGAAAAGGAGGGCACCCGATGAAACGAAGCATCTCAATCCTGTGTGTCGGCATACTGCTGACGGCGCACGTATCCGTCGCGAACGGCGCGCAAAAGACTATGCCGGCAAGAATCGCCAACGTGCTTCAATCGAACCGCTCGCCGCTCATCACCTTCCGCATCCTCTTCCTGACGGGCGCGGCCTCCGACCCGAAAGGTAAAGAGGGGCTGGCCTCCCTGACTGCCTCGATGATCGCCGGCGGCGGCACGCGCACGACGACTTACAACGAGATCGTCGAGGCGATGTATCCGATGGCGACTTCGTTCAGCGCTCAGGTTGACAAGGAGATGACGGTTTTTTCGGGGACGACGCACGCGGACAACCTTGAGAAATACTACGGACTGATTCGCCAGATGTTGCTCGACCCTGGTTTCCGCGAGGATGATTTCACGCGGCTTAAAACCGACGCGATCAATTTCCTCAAAGTCTCCCTGCGCGAGGGCAACGATGAAGAACTGGGCAAAGAGTATCTCTACAACCTCATCTACGCCGGCCACCCTTACGAGCATCACAACGTCGGGCGTTTAAGCTCGCTGGAAAAACTGACGCTCGACGACTTGCGAAACTTCTATCGCCAGAATTACACGCGGGGCAACATGGTGCTCGGACTTTCCGGCGGCTACCCGGCAGACTTCCCCGCTCGTGTCGAGGCCGACTTCGCAAAGCTTCCCGCCCTCAAGGCCGCCAGAACGACTTTCGCCCAACCCAAAGTCGCGCCGGGAACGCGCATCGAGATCATCAAGCGCGAGACGCGCGCCACAGCCATCTCGATGGGCTTTCCCATCGCTGTCAACCGCGCGCACAAAGACTGGCCCGCGCTCGCCGTCGTCGCTTCTTACTTGGGACAGCATCGTTCCAGCATTAGTCACCTCTACCAGCGCCTGCGCGAAGCGCGGGGCTTAAATTATGGCGACTACTCCTACATCGAATACTTCCCGCGCGGCATGTTCCAGGTCACTCCTGACGCGAACCTTGGGCGGCAGTCGCAGATTTTCCAAATCTGGATTCGCCCGGTCGAGCCACAGAACTCCATGTTCGCGCTGCGCGCCGCGCTCTACGAGTTCGACAAGCTCGTTCGGGAGGGGATGACGCAGGAGACGTTCGAGGCGACGCGCGGCTTCCTGACGAAGTACTCGAACATCCTGACGCAGACGCAAGGCGCGCAACTCGGCTACGCGCTCGACAGCCGCTACTACGGCATCAAGGACTACAACACGTACCTACGCGAACAGCTCTCGCGCCTGACGGTCGACGACGTGAACCGCGCCCTCCGACAGCACCTCAAGAGTGACCGGATGCGCATCGTCATCATCACGAAGGACGCCGAAGGGCTTCGCGACGCAATTCTCAAAGGCGCGCCATCGCCCATCAAGTACAACTCGCCCAAACCGGAGCTGGCCGCAGAGGACAAGGTGATTGAGCGATATGGCCTCAACGTCCGCCCCAATCAGGTCGCGGTTGTGCCGGTCGAAAGAGTGTTCCAGTGAGAGCAAGAAAAGCCGCAGCTAGACGTGGAGAGATGCGGATGAGAATCTATGATGGATTCATCCGCGTTTCTTCGTGCGGCACACGAGTCTGGCTCTCCGGCGGCACCGTCGAACGCGCCTGAGGCCCGCCCTACGATCACAGTCCAGCACCTGGCGCTCTGTTATTTTTCCCGGCGACTTATCATGTTTGAAAGTGCGAATGTGAGAGGAACGAGTGCGCGCTTGGCAAGTCAGTACAAATACCAGATAGCAAAGAGCAAATGAAAAATATCCTGGTTACAGGGGGTGCGGGTTTCATTGGCTCGCATCTTGTCGATCATCTGGTCTCTGAAGGCAATTGGCAGGTTTCTGTCGTCGATGATTTCAATGATTTTTACGACCCCGCGATCAAGCGTGAGAATGCGAAGCGCCACAAGGACAATCCCAACTACCGTTTGTTCGAAGCCGACATTCGAGACAAACCGCGGCTGGAAAACGTTTTCGAACAATCTGATTTCCAATTCATTGTGCATCTCGCCGCGCGCGCGGGCGTACGGCCGTCTCTTCAACAACCGCTGCTTTATGCGGAAACAAACATCGAAGGCACGTTGAATCTTCTCGAGCTCAGCCGAGATCACGGCGTTAAGCAATTCGTCTTCGGCTCGTCATCCTCTGTTTACGGAATAAATGCGAAGGTACCTTTTAACGAAGACGATCCTGTTCGCCAGCCAATCTCTCCATACGCGGCAACTAAAGCTGCGGGTGAGTTGCTTTGCCACACCTATGCACATCTTTACGACATCCGCTGCGTCTGTTTACGCTTCTTCACCGTTTATGGACCACGCCAGCGTCCTGATCTGGCGATTCACAAGTTCGCGCGGCTGATTAGCGAAGCCAAAGCAATTCCTGTTTTCGGAGACGGCACAACGCGCCGCGATTACACGTTCATCGACGACATTACCGCCGGGGTCTTTGCAGCCATTGACTATGATGACAGCGATTATGAGGTGATCAATTTGGGTGAGTCGCGCACAGTCGAGTTGTGCGAATTGATTGCGCTCCTTGAAAAAGAATTAGGCGAAAAGGCGGAGATTAATCGACAACCCTTGCAACCCGGCGACGTGCCGCAGACTTATGCTGATATAAGCAAGGCTCGTCGTTTACTTGGTTATGATCCGCAAACTCAGATTGAAGACGGCATACAGCGCTTTATCGAGTGGTTTCGAACATCCAGGAAGAGCGGGGGCATGCCCCCTTCCTCACCATGAGCTGCTGTGTCACTAAAATGCTGAACTTGAGAATGCTGAACTTGCTCAAGGCTTTCGATCCAGAACCAATCTAGAAACCAACACCTCAAGTCGAAAGTCTCGAGTTAGAACCAACGCCTCAAATGGGAATGTCTCGATGTTGGGAAGGGGGCATGCCCCCGCTCTTGGCCTTGCCCAGCAAATGTGGGCCATACGCATTTAGAGCCGCATTCTGCCGTCCATGGGCGCCGGACAAGTCCGGCGTCTAAACGAAGACGCGCCCATTTTCAAATTCGCAATTACTCCCTGTCCTTGTGAAAGGAACCTGCGCTTACCGCGTAAAGATGAATTGTTCTACAATGCGTCGCTGAGTTTACACACATCCATGTCCACCACTTCGAACATTATCGACAAACCACTCCCCCGGGAGATGCAGCAACACACCTATGCGATTATGCGGCGGGTCGAGGAAAGCCATTGGTGGTTTGTGGGGCGAAGACGAATTATTATGAGTTTTCTCAAACGCCTTTGTTACGAACTTAATGTGACAGACTCTGGTAACGCAGGGCAACGCGCGCCTCTAAACATACTTGATGTTGGTTGTGGGACGGGTGCGAATCTTGAAATGCTTTCGCAGTTCGGCAAAGCGCAGGGTGTTGATGTTTCCGCTGAAGCTTTGTCTTTCTGTCGTGCGCGTGGATTAGAAAATGTCAAACAGGGCGCGGCTGAGGCATTGCCTTACGAAGACAATTCGTTTGACCTGGTGACAGGTCTGGACGTAGTGGAACACCTGGATGACGATCTCGCGGGTTTGAAAGAGATGCGGCGCGTATTGCGCCGCGGCGGTCACGCACTGCTGTTTGTGCCGGCATTCATGTTTTTGTGGGGTGTTCAGGACGACATTAGTAATCACCGGCGACGCTATCGCCTACCGGAGCTGAAACGCGTCGTGCGTGAGGCTGGTTTTGAAGTTGAGCGCTCCACCTATGTAAATATCAGCTTCTTTGCCGCCATCCTCGCAGGCCGGCTCCTGATGCGCGCCCTCCGACTTCGTCCTGAATCAGAGAACAATATTAATATTGGATTTCTAAATGGAGCACTGGGCAGAATCTTCGGAGCTGAGAGTCTCGCGTTGCGCCACTTAAACTTTCCTTTCGGAGTTTCGATTCTTTGTGTGGCGAGACGAACTGATTAGAAATTGCGTCGTACAGATATTCCTGGCTGTCATTAATTGTTTAGAGGCGGCAATGCTCGCCTCTAAAGCTGGCAACACTGCTTGATGAAAATCTACAACGAAGAAGAAACTCTGGCGGACAGTGTGCGGATCCCGTCAAGCGGTGAAAGGCCTGAGCTATCGGTATTCCTTCCTGTCTACAATGAAGAACCAAATCTGCTTCCGCTGCACGCGAAGTTAGACGAAGCATTAAAAACTTTTGGGAAGTCGGTAGAGATCATCTACGTCGACGATGGTTCGAGCGACGGCAGTTTGAAAATCTTGCGCGACCTGGCGCAATTCGACAGTCGTGTGCGAGTTGTTGCATTGAAACGCAATTACGGTCAAACAGCTGCAATGGCCGCCGGAATTGACGCGGCCCGGGGCAACGTTCTGATTCCAATGGACGCGGACCTACAGAATGATCCAGCAGATATCGAGCGGCTGCTGGAAAAGCTCAACCAGGGCTACGACGTAGTTTCCGGCTGGCGCAAGAACCGACAGGACAAAGTGATCACGCGTAAAATTCCCTCGATGATTGCCAATCGACTCATCTCCTGGATTGGTGGAGTGCCGCTCCACGACTACGGATGCACACTGAAAGCCTATCGCCTCGAGTCGCTGGAAAGCGTACGACTCTACGGGGAAATGCACCGCTTTATTCCCATTCTCGCTTCCTGGGAAGGAGCCCGCGTAGCCGAAATACCAGTCGCACATCACGCGCGCACAATGGGCAAATCAAAGTATGGACTCTCGCGGACGTTTAAAGTGGTCTTCGATCTGATGACGATCAAATTTATGGCTTCATATCAAACGAAGCCCATCTACATTTTCGGAACGTTCGGCATGTTGGCAATTGCACTGTCATTGTTCGCGGGGTTGTGGGCGGTTGTATTGAAATTGTGGAAGGGCGTGTCTTTTATCCTGACGCCTTTGCCCGTAATCACGGTCGTGATGCTCGCCATCGGCGTGCAGTTTTTGCTAATGGGTCTGCTGGCCGAAATGCTTGTGCGCACTTATCACGAATCTCAGGCGAAGTCGATTTACGCTGTCCGCGAAAGAATCGGATTCGAAGAGTAGGACAGACGTTCCTGACTGTCCCTTCCATTGCCAGCATGACAGGCAAGAATGCCTGTCCTACTAAATCATGTGTGGAATAACCGGTTGGGCCAATCTTGACTCGCGCACGCCGCCGCCCGAAGGGGCGAGGCAACTACTCCACTCAATGTGCGAGCGGATGGTTCATCGCGGGCCCGATTCGGAAGGTCTGCTGGTCTCAACCGGCGTTGCGCTGGGAATGCGACGCCTGGCAATCATTGATTTGGTAACAGGTGAACAACCTGCCTATAACGAAGACAAGAGTGTCGCCGTTATTCTCAACGGGGAAATTTACAACTATCGCGAACTTCGCAAGGATCTCGAAAACCGCGGACACTGTTTCAAAAGCCAATCGGATACTGAAGTGCTGCCTCATCTTTATGAAGAGTATGGCGAAGCGATGGTTGAGCGACTCAATGGCATGTTTGCTTTTGCCTTGTGGGATTCACGCCGGCGCAGGTTGTTCATCGCACGAGATCGCTTTGGCGAGAAGCCGCTTTACTGGGGCGTGTTTGATAACAAGCTGCTATTTGCTTCGGAGCCGAAAGTGCTACTGGCTCACCCAGGTGTCAAAGGCTCACTAAATCTCCAGGCGTTGCGTCAGTATCTTTCATTCGATTACGTTCCCGCCCCGCTTTCGATATACCAGGGCATTAACAAATTGCCCGCAGCTCACATCTTGACGCTCGAGAATGGCAAGATCGCTACACGCTCTTACTGGTGCCTGAGTTACAAAACCAAACAGCCGCCTCCTAATGAAGGTGAAGCAGCTGAACATTTGCGTGAACTGCTGGCTGAATCGGTGCGCATGCGCCTGGTTTCCGACGTGCCGCTGGGAGTGTTGCTTTCCGGTGGAGTAGATTCGTCGACCATCGCCGCTCTCGCCGTTCGCGCGTCATCCGAAGCAGTCAAAACTTTTTCTATTTCATTTGCAGAGTCCTCGTTTGATGAATCTTTGTATGCCCGAGCCGTGGCCAAGTTTCTCGGTACGGATCACCACGAAGAGCGTCTTAGTGCCAATCTTGCTGCTAACCTTGTGGGCGAGATCGGCTCCTGGATGGATGAGCCCTTTAGCGATCCATCGCTCGTTCCCACCTACCTGCTATCTCGTTTCACGCGAAAGCACGTAACTGTCGCGCTCGGGGGCGATGGAGGCGATGAGTTGTTCGCCGGGTATCCAATGTACCGTGGCCATCGCGTGGCGGACCTATATTCAAGGGTTCCCGGTTTTCTTAGGTCTGGATTGATTGAACCGTTGGTTCATCTGCTTCCGGTTAAGACGAAAAATCTATCATTTGATTACAAGGCAACGCGATTCATTACCGGGAGCAAATACGATCGGGTTGCCAGGCACCATGTCTGGTTCGGGTCGTTTACTCCGGACGAGCAGGAAACCCTGTTGACGCCTGAAGTGCTGCGCGAAAGCGACGGGGATATTTATCGCGACGCTCGTGCTATGTGGGACGACTGTGATTCCAGTGACGTCGTAGAAAGGATGCAGAGCCTCGATACGAGACTCTACCTCGCTGAAGACATACTGACAAAAGTTGATCGCGCCAGTATGTCGGTTTCACTTGAAGTTCGAGCGCCCTTTCTGGATCCCAGCGTTGCTGAGTTTGCCGCTTCGTTGCCCGCAAATTACAAACTGCGAGGTCGTAAGACGAAATATATCCTGAAACGCGCTATTGAGGATTTTATTCCTCCTTTTGTGACTCGCCGAACGAAGAAAGGCTTTGGAGTGCCGGTGGCCCAGTGGCTGAAAGAAAAATTGCGGCCGCTCGCGCGAGATCTATTATCACCAGATCGTGTGCGCCGGGCTGGCGTTTTCAATCCTGATTATGTAACCAAACTACAGGACGAGCACGAGCGCGGCGTCGCAAATCACCGTAAGCTGCTTTGGACCTTGCTGATGTTTGAACTCTGGCACGAAAGCTTCATCGAAACGCCGCGGCGAATCGAAACCTCGGTAACACAGTAAGCAGTGGGCAGTGGACAGTGACCAGTGGGCGGTGGGCAGTAACTGAGTAAGGTATATTGAGGCGGGCTCCTGGGTTATGCGGCGGCCCGCCGTTTCTATGGACGATTTGAACTTAGAACAGGTAGTTAACGACCTTTTTGCGTGGTGTCGTAAAAATGACTTTGCCGGGTACGATCCATTCGATGCCCTTAACAGCCGAGTCTTACAAGTTACTCCCTTCAGGCATTCCCGAGTAGCGCGACTAATCTGGACGCAACTCGTCAAAGGTTCGCCCGTAAACCTCCGTCCTGCTGCGCTTGTTCCGGCGCAAAAAAACTCGAAAGGAATCGCTCTTTTTGCTCTCGCGGCGCTCGCAAGACATCGGCGAACAAAAACACCGGAAGCTGAGAAAGAGTCGCGCGAACTACTGGAAGAGCTGTTGCGAAGGCGGATCCATGGGTACAGCGGCCCAGCATGGGGTTATAACTTCGACTGGCAGAGCCGCAAGTTTTTTGCGCCGCAAGGTACGCCCATGATCGTTCCCACTGCATTTGCCGCGCGCGCAATGATCGAGGCGTACCAAACCTTTAACGACGATAGATACTTACAAACGGCGCGCAGCAGTTGCGAATTTATCCTGAAGGATCTGAAGCGAACTGTCGAAACGGACGACGAACTTTGCTTTAGTTACTCACCGCTGGACGACACAAAGATCTTCAACGCGAGTTTGTTCGCAGGTGAGATTTTGGCAAGTGTAGGAGCGCTCACTGGAGAAACCGAGTTTTGCGACCTGGCCATTCGAGCGGGACGTTACGTCATTCGAAGACAGGGAAAAGATGGTTCCTGGGCGTATGGTGCTGAGCCCGGTCAACAGTGGATTGATAATTTCCACACGGCCTATGTACTGCTCTCGCTTTGGAGAATCATGAAGTCGTCGACTGGCGCAGGCGTTGATTTCCATCTCTCATTGCAACGAGGATACGAGTTCTGGCGTGAACGCTTCTTTCTTGCAGACGGATGGCCGAAATACTACCATGACAGCCTTTATCCAGCAGATGCGCATGCGGCAGCTACCGCAATCGTCACACTTCTTGAATTGCAGGATCTCGATCGCGAAGCGCTACCGCTAGCAGGGGAGATTGCAGGTTGGACTGTTATCAACCTGCGCGACAGTCAGGGTTTTTTTTATTACCAACGCCGGCGCTTCCACAGCGTTCGCACGCCTTTCATGCGGTGGACACAAGGCTGGATGCTTTATGCGCTGGCGCGATTGCTGGAAGAGAAGGCAGTGTAACGCAAACTGTTAGTTGCGATCGTTCAATAGTCTAGTTTTGCTGTAAAGGATACTCTTAGTTTGCGAACGATTTCATGACGGCCCACGTCCCCAATCACTAAAGGACGCACATAACCGGGGTCCCCGCGCGGGCGGCCCGCGTGGGGTGGTAGCAGTTTGTGTTACAAAACCCCTCGAGCCCGGAAAGAGAAATCCAGGATGCCCATTGCTTCTGATGTAACGTTGGGAAGAGATGTTCGTATCTTTCAGCCCGAGTTGGTAAATCTCTACGGCTGCACGATAGATGCGGAGACCAGGATCGGGGCATTTGTCGAGATACAGAAAAATGCGTCGGTAGGCGCTCGCTGCAAGATTTCATCCCATACATTTATTTGTGAAGGCGTGACTATCGAAGATGAAGTTTTTATTGGCCACGGTGTGATGTTCACTAATGACCGTTATCCTCGTGCCGTCAACGACGAGGGTGCCTTGCAAACAGAAGCGGACTGGACCGTGGTCCCGACACGCGTTGGGCGCCGGGCTGCCATTGGCAGTAACGTCACGATTATTGGAGGCGTCACAATTGGCGAATTTGCCCTGGTCGGCGCCGGCGCTGTGGTGACGCGCGACGTGGCGGACTATTCGATTGTTGCCGGCGTCCCGGCTCGCGTTGTCGGCGACGTCAGGGATCGCCGGAGGCAAATATCGCAAGGTAAGCTGGATTACGCATGATCAATATTGGAGTAATTGGATACGGATACTGGGGTCCTAACCTGGTGCGAAACTTCATGGAGGCCCCGGGCTCAACCGTTGTAGGTGTTTGCGACATACGAAGTGAACGCCTGGTCCAGTTAAAAGCTCGCTATCCCACGATTAAGACCGTCAGCGATTGTCGGGCGCTGTTTGATGATTCGAAAATCGATGCCATCGTTATCGCTACCCCTGTGTCATCGCATTTTGAATTGGCCATGACGGCGCTCGAAGCCAATAAGCACGTCCTGGTTGAGAAACCTCTGGCGTCAAATTCAAATCAGAGTGTCAAGTTGATCGATGAGGCTGCTCGGCGCAAACGTGTTCTGATGGTGGACCACACCTTCGTTTACACGAGTGCGGTGAGAAAAATTCGCGAGCTGATCACGACGAATGCTCTGGGCGATATATATTACTACGATGCCGTGCGGGTTAATCTGGGACTCTTTCAGCACGACGTGAATGTGATTTGGGACCTGGCCATCCACGATCTTTCGATTATGGATTACGTGCTGCCGTCAAAGGCGACGGCCGTGTCAGCCACCGGCATCAGCCACGTGCCTGGTCAACCTGAAAATGTCGCTTACATCACGCTCTTTTTTGAGAATCCACAGATAGCGCATGTTCATGTCAACTGGCTCACGCCGGTCAAAGTTCGCCACACCCTTATCGGCGGCAGTGAAAAAATGATTCTTTACGATGATTTAGAGCCAAGCGAAAAGGTGAAGATTTACGACAAAGGAATAACAATTTCCCAAAGCCCTGAGGCTGTTTACGAGATGCTTGTCAGCTATCGCTCCGGCGATATGTGGGCGCCACGCCTGGACTCAACGGAAGCGCTTCAAACCGAAGCACTCCATTTCATTGATTGCATTGAAAACAACAAACAGCCTGAAACCGACGGCCAGGCTGGTCTTCGGCTAGTTCGAATTGTCGAGGCCGCAGAAAAATCGCTGCGAGCGCGCGGGCAACTGGTGGAGATTGCTGAAGAGATTTCCACTCCGGCAGGCGGTCCCGTTTTTACTTCTCGCGGCTAGTGCACGGGTAAGTCCCGAACTCAGATGATCCCGTTAGTAGATCTCAAAAAGCAGTACGAAAGCATCAAGCGCGAAGTTGATGAAGCCATTTCGAAGGTGGTGGAAAGCGGCCAATTTGTATTGGGCACGCAGGTCGAAGCGTTTGAAGCGGACTTTGCAGACTATTGTCAGTCGCGATTTGCCGTGGGAGTAAATTCCGGCACGAGCGCTCTCCACCTGGCGTTACTCGCGGCTGGCGTCGGAGCAGGCGACGAAGTGATTACGGTTAGTTACACATTCGTCGCGACCGTCGCGGCCATCTGCTACACCGAAGCAAAACCTGTTTTCGTCGATATCGATCCGCAGACCTGCACTATCAATCCGGCAAAAATCGAAGCGGCGATTACTCCGAAGACGAAAGCGATCATGCCGGTGCATCTTTATGGAAGCTGCGCTGACATGGATCCAATTATCGATATTGCACGCAAACATAACCTGATTGTCATCGAAGATGCGGCCCAGGCGCATGGCGCGGAATACAAGGGACGACGCGCCGGAAGTATTGGTGACCTTGCTTGTTTTAGTTTTTATCCCGGGAAAAATCTTGGAGCCTATGGCGAAAGCGGAGCGGTCGTTTCTAACAACGAACGACACGACGAGCTGATCAAGAAACTCCGCGACCATGGTCAGAGCGAAAAGTACCATCACGAGATGGTGGGGTACAACTACCGTATGGAGGCCATTCAGGGTGCCGTCTTGAATGTGAAACTAAGGTATCTCGATGCCTGGAACACGGCGCGGCAGCGGAATGCCGCTGTTTACCGTCGTGAGCTTGCAGGCTCAGGACTGCGCTTGCTTGGAGAGCCGGCAGCTTCAAAACCGGTCTACCACATCTTTCCCGTCTTCACCGAGCAGCGCGATGAGTTACGGGCCCATCTCTTCAACGCCGGAGTCAGTACGGGAATTCACTATCCGATTCCTGTCCATCTGCAACGCGGATATCGTCATCTTGGATACAAGAACGGCGACTTGCCGCAATCAGAACTCGCTGCGCGCGACACGCTATCCCTTCCTATGTATCCGGAACTTCCCAGCGAAGCTGTAATGCATGTCACGGATTCGGTTCGACAGTTTTGCCGGCAATCCCATGCAGTCCACTCTTAGTCTGAATTGCTTCACTGCTAATGCGAATCTGGATCGATCTGGCAAACTCACCGCATGTGCCATTCTTTCGCTCGCTCGCAAATGAGTTTCTTCGTCATAATCATGAAGTAGTAGTCACGGCGCGAGCGTTTGCTGAGACCGTGGAATTAGCCAACTCTGCTGGTCTCGCTCCGCAGGTGATTGGCGGGTATGGTGGCGCCAAACTAACGGGAAAAGCCGGAAATCTGGTGCAGCGCGCGTTAATGCTCGCGCGTTGGGCTCACGGCCGTGATCTCGCCCTGGCGCTCAGCCACAACTCATATTCGCAAATTCTGGCGGCCCGCGCGTTATCACTAACGAGCGTCACATTGATGGATTATGAGCATCAGCCCGCAAACCATCTGGCCTTCCGTATGGCCTCACGAATCATCGTGCCCCGGGCGTTTCCCGAGGAAGCTCTGATTCGTTTCGGCGCGCCTCCGTCGAAAGTAAGGCGATACAACGGGATAAAAGAGGACGTATACCTCGCAAACTTTCAAACCGATCCTCAATTTGGAAAGCAATTGAGCACATTTGGTATCAGCGGGCGCGAAGTTCTGGTGACCGTGCGCCCTCCCGCCAGCCAGGCACTCTATCACCGCTTTGAGAATGAACTATTTGATCAACTACTCGATCGGCTTTTAGCCACACCGTCCGTCAAAGTTGTTCTGTTACCTCGCAACGACAATCAACGAAAAGTCTACGCCGCACTACCAGATGCCAATCTCATCGTGCCGGCGATTCCCGTTGATGGGAGTAATCTAATCGCCCACAGTGATCTGGTAGTCAGTGCCGGCGGCACAATGAATCGGGAAGCCGCGGCCCTGGGGATTCCCACAGCATCGATATATCTCGGAAAATGGGCCGCTATAGATGAAGAATTAGTGAATGAAGGACGACTGCGAAGACTCGCGACGCAAGATGACATACGGAAGCTTGTTATTAAGAAAAAAGGACTTTCGAGCGCTCGCCGCGCGATCCATGTCCTGGCTGAGGTAGAGAATCTAATCCTCGAAGACTGAATTTGGCGCGCATTCGCTCCGCTCGGAAGCCAACAATATGCTAACGTGCTCACTCTAAAGATTTCACCGCTCCGCGACGGTTTTCCTACGGCTCGCTAAAGTATTAAGACCAGTGAGAGTTGAGCAAATTAAGAATTCGTTAATTGATCCAAGCATCGTGCGTGCTTCATCCCGCGCGCCACAGTGGGTCTTACCAACAGTTAAGGTGGCGCTGGTTTTCACGGATGCTTTGATCGCCGCGTCCGCGTTTACCGCAGCCTTCTACATCCGTGAAGGCGAGGCCATATTCCGGCAAACGGGCGCCAGTAACTTCGCATGGAGCGCAAGATTCGCTCCGTACGGAGCATTGATTTTGTTTGTAATTCTGATTCGCTTGCTTGGGCTGCGTTACTACGATCTCTATCGGCTTCGCGGCGAGTTCTCCTTCATCGATGATGGAATCCGGGTTTTCAAATCCACAACCATCGGGTCATTACTGATTGTGGCGGCCGCATTCCTGTATCGTGGTGGTTTCGACTATCGAGCTTTCTCATATGCTCGCGGTGTATTCGTGCTCGACTTTCTCATCGCATTGGTTGCCTTCTACGCAATCCGACTCCTGGTGCGCAGCGCTCAGTCGTTTTTCAGACTGCGGGGCATCAATCTTATTCCGACTCTGGTCGTGGGCCGCGGGCCAGAGGCAGCATTCTGCATCAAGGAGATGCGCGAGCGACCGTCGCTTGGATATCGAGTAATAGGCGCGGTCGAGACTGTCGCTTCCGGACCAGCCATGCCGGCCGCTTACGAAGGGGTGCCGGTGGTGAGTGATCTTGCGGGACTACCCGAAGCCATTCGCGAGTCGGGAGCCAATGAAGTAATCATCGCAGACTCCGGTGTCGATGGTGACGCACTTTTTGAGGTAATGATGCGTTGCGGCCGACGGCGAGGTGTGGAATTTCGCATTGCGCCAAGCCTTTTCAATTGTTTGCCGAGTAAAACTGAAGTTGATCAGATTGGCGCTTTGCCAATGATCAGGCTTTTTCGAGAGCCCCTCTCAGATTTCGCCCGCGGCACAAAACGTCTTTCCGACCTCATTATTGCTTCGTTTACACTAGCGCTGCTTTCGCCTTTCTGGCTCTTGATTGCCTTGCTAATAAAGATTGACTCCGAAGGTCCCATTTTTTATGCGCAGGAGCGGGTTGGAATGGATGGCCGAATTTTCCTCGTTTATAAATTCCGCACAATGCGTGTAGATGCTGATAGTGAGATTCATAGAGAGTACCAGCGGAAGTTCATTGCCGGGCATGCGGAAGCTAACGTTGGCAATGCTAAAAAACCTGCCTATAAACTGCGTGACGATCCGCGCATCACTCGGGTGGGCCGGCTACTGCGGCGCTTGAGTCTCGACGAAGTGCCACAATTATTCAACGTCTTGCGCGGCGATATGAGTGTTGTCGGCCCGCGTCCGCCAATTCCCTACGAGGTCGAAGCTTACGAGCTGAGGCACCGCAAACGTCTCGACATGAAGCCCGGCTTGACAGGGCTCTGGCAGGTGTCAGGCAGAAACCGCTTGCCTTTCGAAGAGATGGTTAAACTGGATCTTTTTTATATCGAAAACTGGTCGCTGCTTTTTGATCTGAAGATTGTTCTACGAACTGTGCTCGTACTGATGCGTGGCGATGGCTACTGAACAAAGGAATGGCGTGGTGGGATGAGGTTTTGCTTTCACGCCGCAACGAGC
>JBHEMV010000003.1:0-54067 GCA_046262375.1 Pyrinomonadaceae bacterium | reverse complement strand
TCAGTCAGAGCATGCGAGTCGCTGCAAGGTCCCGCTCCCGTGGAAATAGAGGGGATGCCCGCAAGCAGCGCTGCGCTGGAGTTGTTTGATCCGGTGTTAGTGATTGGTGGATCAAAACCCATCGCCCGATGCACTGCTTCTGCGATCTTTACGAGCTGAGAATCCCGGTGTCCGGGAATTACCGCTGCTGGAGATGTTGAGATCACCTCTGTCTTCAGACTGAGACCGGCCCGCTTCGCTTCTTCCTCCAGAATCTCGGCAATCTTCTTTTCGAATTCAGCGATAACTTCGTTGCTCGTAGATCGCAGGTCGACAGTAAACCAGGCGTCGGCGGCTTTCGCATTAACAACTTCCGAGCCTCCCAGCATGCCAATATTCAAGTTTTTCGCTTTGATTTTCAAACCAGGTTGAAACACCGTATCCATGTGCGCAAGACCGTAACTGGTCCGCCGCCCACCCCTTTGCGCACCGCGATGAGGTTCGCCGCCGAGTCGTAGTGAATATTCTGCAGCTTGTATTTGCGCAGGAGACTTTCCAAATATTTCGCGCACGTGTTCTTGTTTCGAAGGAGCATTTATTTCTGTGATGGCAATCCACTCCCGCAAAATCCCATCGCGATTGCTGTCGATATATTGATTGGCGGCCTTGACCTGCGCACTGTTTTGAATTTCCTTGACCTGTTCTGCGATGGGAGAGGACGTTTGTGCAAGACCAGGCATGAAAGCTAACAGCAATCCAGGTGAGAGCAACGTACGAGCAACCAATTTGGACATGGAATTTCCTCTTTGATCGAATATAGTTGTGACGAACGTACATCTTAATAGCTACCTGGTGCCGATGAAAGCCGCCGTACAATCTCCAAGGCAATGAATCAAAGCGTCTCAACTGGAAGAACCAGATTGACTGAGGATCGTGGCAAGAGTGGAACCGCGAGAGTGCTTGATGGCGCGATTGTCGCCTGTCTGTTTCTGTTTGCCGCCTCCGCTCCAAACTCAATTGCAGCCAGCCAAACGGCGTGGCTCATTGGAATGGTTCTGTGGATAACCCGATTTGCATTTCAACCCCGGCCTAAGATTTATAGAACACCGGTCGACTATATTCTTCTCGGCTTCTTTATTCTCACCGGCGTATCGGCTTTTCTCTCCTACGAGCCGTTAGTGTCAATAGGAAAATTGCGAGCAGCGAGTCTTTTCACAATTATTTATCTGGTTGCGGAAAACGTTCCGTCGCTTCGAGTGGTTCGGCTACTCGCACTGACGCTTATTTGTTCCTGCATGGTTAATGTTTTCTTCACAGGCGGCGAACGCCTGCTTGGCCGTGCCGTTAAAGTTCAGGGCTTGTCGGAGCAGAGTCCTCTATACAAAGCCGGTATCCGAGATGGAGATACGCTGCTGAAAGTCGATGGGCAGAAATTGGGGGACCCGCAGGAATTGGTCAACGCTCTTTCAAAGCCGGAAAAAAAACCGGCGGCCATCCTGATTTATCGTCATGAGTTACAACCCACTTTCAAAGTGCCTCGAGGCAGTGCCCTGGCGGGCGGCACGGCGCTTGAACAACTGGGCATCGGGAGTTGGTCAAGAGGGCGCGATTGGCGCGCGACAGGTTTCTATGGACATTTTGTTACTTATGCGGAAGTGTTACAGCTAATCATCGCGCTAACGCTGGGACTATTTGTAAGTCTGCCAATAAAACGAAGCTGGGCGGGCGCCTTGTTACTGATTGCGTTAGCCGGATTAAGTGGTGCGTTGCTACTGACCGTCACTCGCGCGTCGTGGCTCGGATGCCTGGTTTCCTCCCTCGTCATTCTTCTTATGGGCGTTCGGCGACGCACAACGATCATCATCGGAGTGATGGCGATACCAGTTATATTCGCCGGCTTATTTATTCTCCAACAGAAGCGTAACGTCGCTTTCCTCGATCAAACAGATGATTCAACAACCTGGCGCGAGACTGTTTGGCGTGAAGGTGCCTACTTACTTGTCAGCAAGCCTCGTCACCTGCTGGTTGGCGTAGGCCTGGACTCGATTAAAGGACACTGGCGTGAGTGGGGTATGTTTGATCACGGTCGCCTGCCCCGGGGCCATATGCACTCAAACTTGTTACAAATTGCTCTTGAACGGGGTCTGCCTGCCCTGATCCTCTGGCTGGTATTTCTATTTGTTTATGCGCGCACGCTCTGGCGCTCACTTCTGCTTGTCAGAACTCGGAGCGGTAGCGACGGGGTCGGAGACATCACGCTCAGCGGGAGTCCGACCGTTAAGGCGACGGTTAGTACGAAACTGCAATGGATCGAACGGGGAATGCTGCTGGGAGCGCTTGGCGGACTTGCAGGATTTTTTACTTCCGGTCTGGTCCATTACAACTGGGGCGATTCGGAAGTTGTGATGGTCTTCTACTTGATCATGGGTCTGGCATTGACCGTCAGCCGCGAGATTGTTCAGGTTGATTCGCCCAGGCAATCTTAGTTGTTCACTTTTAATTAGCAGATCCCCACTGCCTCTGCCGAAAAATCCTTCCCACGTGATTACTTGGGGATTGTGGACTCATAGTAAATCACCCCGCGACACGAACTTTGTCATGTTATATCAATGGCCTGGGCGGGCGGGTGATGCCGGGCGTTAGGGGGCCACGCCGATGAGAATTGCAAGACCATATACGATTGATGATCACACTGACTCGTTAGGCTCGAAAGGCTTTGTCGCGTCTGCGGGCCGAGGATCAGCCTATGAACCATTTAGAGTCCTGACACCAGCCGTCATGGCTCGCGGTTTCAGCTGTTCGAAGACAGCAAGCAACTCACTTGTCGATAGGACCCCCAAGACATGTGCACCAAATTCTCTAAGTACAAGCCTGAGGGCCTCCCGTTTGACCGAGTCATCTCCAACCACAAGCACCGTCACGCCTTTAAGCGCCGTCAGGCCGTCGAGCGGCATCAGGTCCTTGAATGTGGTACCTTCAGTGTCTAAGCTCGCTCTATGTTGATTGGGGGTCAGCCCGTAAGCCCTCTTGAAAATTCTAAAGAAGTGGCTTCTATCTTTTATTCCGACCCTGTCCATAATCTCTTTTGCACTCAGAAACGTGGTCTCCACTAGCTCCCTTACCAATTGCATTCTGAGCGCTCTTATATATTCGGCGGGGGTCATCCCAATTTCGGCTTTGCACACCTGCCGTAAGCGCGATGGCGAGAGGTTTACGTATTGAGCCAACTCGTCAATGGATAGCCCTTGCTGAAGATTATTTTTGATGAGGTCCGCAACCTTCTGCACCCTTGGATCCATAGTTCCCCCATCGGCCGCTCGCGAGTCCTGCCAGACTACAGAACAGAACATATCAAGAGATACGAAATAAGCCGGGAACTTCGCCCACCCTAAATACACCTCGCAAGGTATCAGTCGCTAAGCATGATGCCATCGGCGAGCATGATGCCATTGCTTGTCATCATCCCGTCAGCAAGCATGATCCCGTCAGCAAGCATGATCCCGTCCGCGAGCATGATGCCATCGGCGAGCATGATGCCATCGGCGAGCATGATGCCATCGGCGAGCATGATTCCGTCCGCGAGCATGATGCCATCGGCTAACATGATTCCGTCCGCGAGCATGATGCCATCGGCTAACATGATGCCATCCGCGAGCATGATGCCGTCCGCCAGCATAATCCCATCCTTATAAATGTGACCATCGGCCAGCATTATCCCGTCCGCTAGCATGATGCCATCAGCCAGCATGATGCCATCGGCAAGCATGATGCCATCGGCAAGCATGATCCCGTCAGCGAGCATGATCCCGTCAGCGAGCATGATTCCGTCAGCGAGCATGATGCCGTCGGCGAGCATGATTCCGTCGCTCAGAACGAGGCGACCGTTATTTACAACGGAGTTTCCGATTACTGTGCTATCGGCCAGCATGATTCCGTCAGCGAGCATGATGCCGTCGGCGAGCATGATTCCGTCGCCAAAGATCGTCCCATCTGCAAGCATGATTCCATCCGCGAGCATGATCCCGTCAGCCAACATGATTCCATTCGTAAGGACCGGCCGGTTCGCATAAAGCACGCCGTCGGCATAGAGAACGCGGTTGCTGACCTGGACGTTTTCGCCGCCAATTTTGGTTGGGTTAAAGGATTGAAGTGTGTTGCTGCCGCGAAAGATTTGATTCCCGGCTACCAGATGGTCGGCGTTTGGAACGACTGCACGCGCAAACTGGACGGCTGCCGCAGCATTCACGAGGCCTGCGCCTTGAGAAAAGAGAGATTGAGCCTTACTGCTATAACCTGGCAACGCTTGCGCCGTTTTTATAAGAATGGACTTGATAAGCACGGGAGTGAGCGATTTGTTTGCGTCCAACATCAACGCAACAGTTCCAGTCACCACGGGCGTTGAAAATGATGTGCCCGAATAGTTGAAGTAGACGTTTCGCGCTGCATTCCCGCCAGCCGGTTGAACTACTCGTTGTGGATATTCAATAGCGAGGGTTGGATTTGCCTCCTGTGACATGGCGGCGATCACGCGCCGTCCTGGCGCCACGATGTCTGGCTTTGCAAGATGATCGAACCGCGTAGGTCCTTTGGAAGAGAACGAAGCAACCGTATCGTCGGAACGGCGAACGGTATCGTGGCTGTCGGTGGCTCCCACGGTTATCACGTATGGACTATTTCCGGGGCTGCCGACCGCGCCGTAGGCCAGCTGATAAATCGGCGAGCCGTCACCGTTGTAGCCCACGATTACGTCTGTGCGACCCAAATTGCCCGAGCTGCATACCACTACTATACCGGCACGTACGGCCAGCTCGACTGCCTTGCATAACGGATCGGTGTGGAACGATTCCCGCACAGGCATGCTCAAACTCATGTTGACCACACGAATGTTGTAGCGTTCGCGATTTTGCATTACCCAGTTCAGAGCGGCGAGTACGTTGCTCGTGCGACCAATGCCGTGCTCATCAAGTACGCGAACATCGACCAGATTGGCTCCGGGAGCGACGCCTGCATAGTTTGCTGAATAGCCGGTAGACGCTACTCCACTGCCAGCAGCGATCCCTGCCACGCCGGTTCCGTGGCCATCGGCATCGCCTCGTTGTGCGCTACCGCTGAAATCGACAGACGCGATAACGCTTGATTTGTTTCTCTTTAAGAAGTCCGGATGATTTGCGCTGATACCACTGTCAAGAATTGCGATAGTTACGCCCTTGCCGTTAAAGCCTGGTGTGTCACCGGCTCCAGTCAGAACTTGCGTAACACCGGTCGTGTCGTTGGTCAGATTCATCTGAGCTTTGACGGGGCGGTCGGGGGCTACGTAAACAACATCGGAGCGCGAAGCTAGTCCGGCAACTTCATTTAGCGGCACATCCGCAACGATAGTGTTAAGGGATTCGTATGTTGCGCGCTTGCTGCCGCGGACTCTGGTTAAGGCACTGTCATGAGCTGCCGACGGCGCACCCTTCGTTTGCATAAGAACGCGCACCGTAGCAGTCGAATTATTGATAGAAGTAAATTCAGGGGCGGCCTTTTTTTCGAGGTGCCGCGAATTACCTACTCGGCGTGGGGTTGCAAGAGTGACCGTGGGAACAAGGGATACGGCCATCAAGCTGATGAGGCTGAGGTAAGCTGAGATTTGGCGAGACATTTTGTTCTTCCTCTCCATCGTTTCGTTCTCCGAATGTGGATTCTGTATTTCAACAGTTGTGCCACGTCGGGATACGAAAGAATAATGCTTGTAACTTTATCGATTACTGGAACTTAGCTGGAGAGGAGGAACCAAGAGAGATGGGTGGAAAAATTAGCAGAAATTTGGATACCTGGTATCCAAAAGCGGAGCTTCCGCGAAGAACACCACACATTTGCGACATAATCGCACAAAGTTGAAACGATTAGCGCGTTGGCAACAAGATATACAGTGGTTACCACGTATACACAGCCTCACAGCCTCGGCTTTGCCTCAAAGGGACCATGTCAGGTTCGGCTTTGCCGCCTGATGTGCGGCGGTGGCTATGCCCCGCCGACAGCAGCCAGATCAGTTTCCGGGCTACGCCCCTGGTCCGGGCTTAGCCCTTCGGATTTATTGGGCCAAGGGCCGCACCAAGGGCATAGCCAAAATTTGAAAGGCACCTCTACGGCGGGGCATAGCCACCGCCGCGAAGCCAACTCGGGCGGCAAAGCCGAGGCCCAGCAACGAAGGACTTTTAGGGCAAAGTCCACAGCTCCACAGCTCAGCAGTTCATACAGTTCAGCAGTTCACAGTTAGTCTGAGCTGAGAGTTGGTGGCGAGGAAGGAGTTGGGAAACTTAATCCAAATCGGTTAATTACGCGCTGGCACTCAGCTGGTAGCGCTCGAGTTTGAGATAGAGACCGCGTCGGGTAAGCCCGAGCTCGCGGGCTGCACGCGAAATATTGCCGCCATGCTTGCGCAGGGCGTCGGCAATCATTCGGCGCTCAACATCAGCCAGAGCGTCTGCCAGCGTCACATTCTGCAAAGCGGTCGTGGATATCGAATTCAAGGTCGAAAGTGGGGAATTGGGAGTTGTGGGAGAGGATGTCCGCTTAAGTTCGGGAGAAAGGTGATCCGGGGTTATTACAGCGGAATCTTCGGCCCGCGCGACCACTCTTTGAATTTCATTACAAAGCTGGCGCACGTTGCCGGGCCAGTCGCCCACCATTAACAGATCGACAGCGGGCGGCGTGATTTGCAGATCCTTACGACCAAACTTGGCGGAGTAGTGATTCATGTAGTAGTTGACGATCGTCGGAATCTCAGATCGACGCTCGCGCAATGGTGGCACACGCAAGCGAATCACGTTGAGGCGATAATAAAGATCTTCGCGAAAACGGCTCTGCGCAACCATCTCTTCCAAATCAGTATTAGTAGCAGCAATGATGCGCACATCAACTTTGATGGGGCGTTGCTCGCCGAGGGGTTGAATTTCTCCTTCCTGAAGAAAGCGCAAGAGCTTAGGTTGCAGATCCAGGGGGAGATCCCCGATTTCGTCCAGGAAAAGTGTGCCTCCGGCAGCTGTGCGAATTACGCCGGCGGAGTCCGTCACCGCACCGGTAAAAGCTCCCCGGCGGTAGCCAAACAGGTAACCTTCTGACAGCTCCTTTGGCACCGCGGTGCAATTGAACGGAACGAATACTTTTGAACGACGTGACGAGAGAGCGTGTATAGCTCGCGCTACCAACTCCTTGCCGGTGCCCGATTCACCTGTCACCAGGACAGTCACATCTGAAGATCTAATCTTGTGAACTTCTTCCACGAGCTTAGTCATCGCCGGACTTGAATGAATGAAACCGGGCATGAGACTTGTTCCAGCAAGTGCCGCAGGTTGTTGAACGCCGGAACCTTTTTGAGCGCCGGCCCTTAGGGCACATACATCCATCCCAAGCTCAGCGACGCGAATTAATGGTTCCACTGAAAGTCCCCCTGGTAGCGTGGCGCGGCTGCGAGGAGAGATGTAGAGAGTGGCGGAGGGAGCGTGGGACGACCGAAGCTGAAGAATGGCCGCATCATTTTTTTGGGCGTAGCGGGCTAGAGCCTCATCGTCGCTGAGCTGATCCATGTCCTCAGCAATTTTCGTGCTTTCCGCTGGGGTGGAACCATGCGAAATAACAACTCGCCGGCGATTGTGTTCACCTGGTTCAGTGATCACAACGCGCTTCGCATTTGTTTCCTGTCGCATGATGGCTGCGAGCTCACGCAACAAGAGCTCTCGGGACGTTACGGCTTCTGCCAGCCGAATAGTGAGCAATTGCGGTAGTGCTGCCTGTTCCTCACTTCGTTCGGGAGCAAAGCGATCCAGATTGTCGAGTGCCGCTTCGGTTCTCGTCTGATCAAGCTTTGCTCCCAGATCACGAAAAGCGTTTACCGCCCGTGAAAGATGTTCCATCGCACGGCTAGGCTGGCTGAACGCGTAGGCGCGTCCCAGGTCGCCGTGAGCGCGCGCAGCGCGATAGCGATCGCCAAGCATGTCAAAGATGGAGACGCTGGTTCCGAAATGTTGCGCCGCCGCGGAGAAGTCGGATCTCAGCATGGCCAGCATCCCGAAAAGTCTTTGAGATTCCCCCGCAAAACCGAGGTCCGTGGCAGAGTCAGTTGCTTCCTCGGTTAACTTTTCTAACTGCGCGGAGCATTTATCAATATCGCCGTGACAGAGGTTCGCTTCCGCCAAAATCAAGCGCGAATCGCAAATCGCCTGACGATCGCCAATGCCCATCGCGAGAGCCAGCGCCTCTTCTCCCTGCGCTACAGCCTTGACGTGGTCCTCCATGGCAAGGTAACAGCGGGCGAGCGTCCTGCGGGCCTGGCAGGCGTACCACTTATTGCCGTCCTCCGTCGCCAGGGTCACTGCGCGCTCAAGGTAGTCCTGAGCTTCATCAAGCTCACCGCGCAACATCAACAACTCGCCGAGCGAATCAAGAATCATGGGAATCTTCTCGGCTCGTTCGTCAGCTTCTGTTGCTACCGAAAGAGCACGTTGCAGGGCTTCCTGTGCTCTTCCCCACTGTCCCATCAAAATCAGATTAATACCCAGATTGTTGTAACCATTGGCCGCGCTCGCTTTGTGGTCCGTGCGTTCGTAGTAACCAATCGCTTTTTCAAGGTAGCGAATGCCCTCATGCGGACGCTTAAGAAACCAACACACGCCTGCCATGTTGGAGTAAATTTTGCCGAGGGTGTAACTTGCTGGATGATCACCGGTAAGCTTAAGTGCCTGCTGAAAATTCTCGAGCGCAGCCTCGTAGTCGCCCTCCTGTACCTGTGCTAATCCAATACCGAAATATGCTTCCGCGATACCTCGCCACTCGCCGGCTTGGCGGAAATGCTCCAACGCGCGCCGGGTATAGTCGAGTGCGATCGGATATTCACTGATGCTGCGGTAGACTCGCGCCAGAGCTGCATAGATAGGACCAAGATTCTCTTGCGCGTCGTTTTCGGAGAATTCGCGCAAGGCGCCCTTGAGAATAGAAATCGCTTTGGGATGATCACCGTTGTAGTTGTATGCGAGGCCGATCTGCACCTTGAGACATTGAATGGCCTGCTGATTGAGTTTTGTTTTCGAGTCGGGAGATTCATACATCGTCACCGCGGCAAGTGATTCCCGGTATTGGCCCTGCATCTCGAGCGCAGTCGACAAAGCACAGCGTGCGAGGGCGAGTACCGAAGGATTGTTATGCGCTGCAGAGATGAGTAAGGTGATCCTGGATTTGGCTTCCGCAGAGAGGCCCTGATCGAGGAGTGAGCGAACTTCATCAAGCTCTTTTAAAAGATTTTGGTTTGATGGCTGGCGCGAGCGGGAACGCAGGCGCACGCGGGCATCAGCGAGATCGACCACACTTTTTTCGCTTGAGGATTCCTCGGTTGGCGGACTTCCAGCCGCGGAACCGGCATTCTTAGACATGTGTTCCTCTAAAGACGGTCAATTCACTACGCTTTTCAAACCGCACTCTGATGGTGGTAAGCGGAAGGTTGGGTGCGGCGGCAATTTCCCACGGGCCGCGCCTCATATTAAGCAACAAACAGGGTAGAATTTAACACACGCAACAAAAGGCGTCCACAAAGCTTTCCTCATTTTGGCTTTGAGAAAAGCAGTATTGCGTCGCTAACCGGACGCTCGCCGGTTTGATCGGAAGGTCTGTTCACAACCTTGTCGTGGACAACCATCGTTGTGGAGCCGCCGCCGTCAAGATTAATCGCTTCGACTGCCCCAAACTCAAGCAAAAGCTCGGCCAGCATGTTCAGCGACATCCCGGCGCTTACGCCCGGCTGACGACCGTCCACTGTAAGCAGTAAAACTCTTCCCGATTCCAACTTCGCAATCGCTGTTCTCGGATGGCGATCGGTGGCGAATCCGGCGGCCATCTTTTCCTGCTTGTCGGTAATGGCAATCTTGCCGGCTTTAATAAGTTGCGGGCCAGCTCCGAGTATACTGTAAGCGTGACGCCACTCCTGGTCCTCACCTGGTTCGATTGAATTCAGGCTCCAGGAGAAAGCGGTCTTTGATCCTTTCCGTAAGTTTTGCCTCACCCACTCGCGCGCGCTCCCTTGAGCGGAAATAACATACCCGTCGGAAGGAATTTCAGTGCTCCCTTTCAGATCCCTTACGGCCACCACTCTGCTTCCGCGCACAACGACTTCAATCCCGTCAGGGTTAGTCAAACTAGTGTGATGAAATTCCGGTGTAAAAACAATCAACTCATTGGCGGATAGCGGCCTATTCAAGCCCTGGACATCATGCTTTGCGAAGCCCACTGATATTTCGCCGGAGAATTTCAAGTGACCGAAAATTACTTCGGTTCTATTACCGGCGCTTATCAGCCCCACGTCCGCTCGATCGTTGTAAGGCTCACTAATCAATTTGCCATCAAGGAGTAATAATCCGATCGATTCGCCTCGATAGGTTCCCGTGGTTCTAAAATATCCTCCGTTTATCGCGGCCGCCGCACCATACCTGGTTGCGAGCGAACTCACGGTTTCAAGGCCAACACCCTCATCCAGTGCGTGCACAATCTTCAAGGTCGCGCGACTCAGATCAATTCGGAGAACATTTATGAACCACGGGCCGGTCAGGTCGTCCTTCGATGCATGGCCCGTTGTGGTTTGCCCGTACTCGATTCCCGAAGTAACTTCCTGAAATCTGAGAGTCCGGGTGAACTGAATACTGCCTGATGTTTGACCGTGGGCAGTCAGTAGCTGTGGCTGCCAAAGACTGGGCGTCGATAAAACAACTGATAGAAAAACTAAAAGGGGCCAGCCTACCCTATGCAAAAGGTGTTGTGTTGAAAGGTTACGTGTCTGCGTTCTTTGTGAAGTATTCACAGTGGGTCTCCATTCGGTGCTTTGGAAGGCGAGGCCATCAACTGGTGTGTTAATGGCGCTAGGTCAACCGTATCAACATATTAAGCGAAGCTGCACGCGAGGTGCTTACCTTGACACCCTTTTAGTCTGGCCGCTATCATCTCCGTTTCCGTCGCTGGCTGGAAACTTCGCCGAGCGCACTATGTTTGAGTCCTTATCGGACAAGTTAAAAAGGACACTCAAGAATCTGCGCGGCGAAGGCGTGCTGACGAAGGAGCATGTTGACGCCGCGCTTCGCGAAATTCGTCTAGCCCTCCTTGAAGCCGATGTCAATTATAAAGTCGCAAAAGACTTTATCGTCTCTGTCAAGGAAAAGGCCGAGGGACAACAGGTTTGGCAGGAGCTTAAGCCTTCAGAACAGGTCGTTAAAATAGTCTATGACGAGCTGGTCGACTTATTAGGGGGCCAGTCGTCTCGCCTGGTCTTTACAAAGCAGACCCCAAACGTCGTCATGATTGTCGGGCTACAAGGATCCGGCAAAACGACCTCTACGGGCAAGATCGCGCGCTGGCTTGCGGCAAATCAGGATCGCAAACCGCTGCTGGTTTCTGTGGACGTTTACCGTCCGGCAGCGCGTGAGCAGCTTAAGGTTATTGCCAGAGCTACTGGCCAACAGATCTTTGAACAAACCGAAACGAACGATCCGCTGACTCTGGTGCGCGAGGCTTTCAAGCACGCTCAACAAACCGGCTTCGATACGTTGCTGGTTGATACCGCCGGACGCCTGCACATCGACGACGCGTTGATGGACGAGCTGGTGCAAATCAAAAACGAAACTCATCCGGTTGAGATTTTGTTTGTCGCTGATGCAATGACGGGGCAGGACGCGGTTCGTTCAGCTGAAGACTTCCACAAGCGTGTGGGCATTACTGGAGTAATCCTCACGAAGATGGATGGCGACGCCAGAGGAGGCGCTGCTCTCTCCATTAAGCAGGTTACCGGTCAGCCGGTGAAATTCGTCGGCGTCGGAGAGAAATATGATGCCCTCGAGCCGTTCTATCCTGACCGGGTCGCCCAGAGAATTCTCGGCATGGGCGATGTCCTGTCGCTCATCGAAGAGGTTCAATCGAAAGTTGATCAGTCTGAAGCTGAAGAACAGTTAAAGAAGCTTCAGAAAAACGAATTTACGCTTGATGATTTTCGCTCGCAGCTTCGGCAGGTCAAGAAGCTTGGTTCTTTCTCAAAGATAATGAAGCTTCTTCCGGATCAGCTCCTTGGCGGTATTGGCATGCCGCAGATGGATGAAGAGCAGACCAGGCTGATGGAGAAGGAGTTAAAGCGCACGGAGTCGATTATTGATTCGATGACGTCTCACGAGCGGACGGATCATAAAGTTCTAAATGCCAATCGGCGACGCAGAATAGCGCGCGGATCGGGAACAACGGTAGCCGAGGTCAACAAGCTCATCAAGCAATACACGGAGATGCGTCAGATGATGAGGCAGCTATCGAGTTCAGGAATGTTTGGCGGTAGTGGTCTAAAAGGGAAGATGATGAGACGCATGGTTGGAATGCCTGATATGGGCGGCATTGGTGGTAACGGTGACGAGTTGACGTCATTACCGTTACCCGGTGGACCATCCAGGAAAAAGCTTAAGAAGAAACGGAAAAAGAAAAGAAGATAAACAGGAGTGCCGGGTGAAAAGAAGAACGCCTGGTCACACTCAAATCTTTGGTGAAATTGGTATGCGAAAGCCGGAGGTAAGATTTTGTTAGCAATTAAATTGATGCGCACAGGCGCCAAGAAGAGACCTTCATATCGAATTATTGTGAAGGAGAAACAGTCAAAGCGCGACGGTGCGTGTCTGGAGAATCTTGGCACTTACAATCCGACGCGTGAACCCGCCGAGATAAAGTTGGATATGGACCGCGTTCGTTATTGGATAGAGAAGGGTGCCAAACCTACTGAGACCGTGAGCCAACTAATCAAGGTGAGCGGTAAGCAACAAACAGCAGTTTCGGCCGAAGTCTAGGCCCTGCTGCGCACAAAAACATGAGAGAAGCCGTCGAGTTGGTCGTTAAGTCATTAGTTGACGATGTAGACGCAGTCGACGTGCGCGAGGTTGTTCAGCAGGGAGCGACTCTCATCGAGGTTCGCGTCGCCCCGGGCGACATGGGAAAGGTGATAGGCAGGCAAGGACGGACGATACGAGCGTTGCGCTCGCTGGCCTATGCGGTGAGTCTTAAAAGAAAGCATCGCTTTATTCTCGAAATTGTGGAATGAATTTGCCACGCGAGGAAAGCCGGGAGGCGCTAATTATCGTTGCTCGCGCGATCAGGACTAGAGGCCTTAAGGGCGAGCTGGTAGCGGATATTTTGACGGACTTTCCGGAGAGATTCGAGGATGTCTCGAAGTTATCCGGTATTGGACTGGGCGGCGAGCGCAAGCAACTTGAGCTGGAGAGTTATTGGTTTCAAAATGATCGGATGGTGCTCAAGTTTTCCGGTTACGACACGATTGAGTCCGCTAAGACCCTCGTAGGCTTCGAATTCGGGATTCCTGAAGCGGAACGCGTCCAGCTTTCTAAAGACGAATTTTATGATTGGGAACTTGAAGGGTGTTTAGTTGGAATTGCAGGTGGCTCAGCAATTGGCAAAGTTCGCGAAGTTATGAGGACCGGGGGCGTTGAGCTACTGGTTGTTGAAGACGATGCGCAACGCGAACATTTCATACCGATGGCCCAATCAATCGTTGTTGAAATTGATATCCCGCGCAAGACAATCTTGATCGATCCACCCGAAGGTCTTTTGGATTTGTAGTTTTCTTTGAAATTGCATTGTGCTGCGCTGCGATATCATCACCATTTTCCCGGAGTTTTTTCGCGAAGCGTTTGATTACGGGATTATTCGAAGGGCTCGGGCGGCGGGCCTGGTGGAAACGAAAGCGCATGATCTGCGTCGGTGGACCAGGGACAAACACCACGTTGTAGATGATCGGCCGTTCGGCGGTGGCGAGGGGATGGTCCTCAAGCCTGAACCCATATTTGCTGCCGTTCGGGATCTGACGGGTTGCAACAATCGTGCAGATTATTCGCTTCAAACGCGGGTAATTCTTTTGTCACCGCAGGGTCGAGTGTTTACACAGGAACTTGCGCAGGATCTTTCACACAGCGCGTCCCAGGTAGTTTTGATTTGCGGACGCTATGAAGGCGTTGACGAGCGAGTCGGCGAGGCGCTGGCGACAGACGAGATTTCCATTGGGGATTACATTCTGTCGGGTGGCGAGCCAGCTGCCGTCGTGGTGATTGATGCTCTTGTTCGTTTGTTACCGGGAGCTCTGGGCAACGAAACATCGGCGACGAACGAATCATTTTCGCAAAGCTTGTTAGATCATCCGCATTACACTCGCCCGACGGAGTTTTCGGGGTTGAGTGTCCCCGATGTTTTGCTAAAGGGTGATCATGCCGAGATTGCGCGCTGGCGTCGAGAAGCGGCACTGAAGAAAACGCAACGGAATCGTCCTGATCTTTTGAAGTGAAATCTTGTTAGAGTTATGGGTTAAGCGTAAAGCTGAAATTTGGATCCAGACCGCTGATATTCTTTGCTGGAGTAACAAAATGAACCGACTGGATAGTATTGAAGAAACTCAACTGCGCAAAAATCTTCCTGATTTTCAATCGGGCGATACTGTTCGCGTGCATGTTCGCATTAAGGAATCGGAAACCAAAGAGCGTTTGCAGGCGTTTGAAGGTGTCGTCATCGCTCGCAAACATGGTGGCGCGAGAGAAACCATTACTGTGCGTAAAACGAGCTTTGGCGTGGGAGTGGAAAGAATTTTTCCGTTGCACGCGACTATCGTCGACCACATTGATTTAGTCAAAAAAGGCCGGGTGCGGCGAGCAAAGCTTTACTATCTTAGGGGACTCCGCGGCAAGGCTGCCCGCATTCGCGAGCGCGACACCCGTGGCCAGCAGGGTGGTGATCCGCAAGCGTCAGCAGCGGGGAAGAAATAGTCCGCCCCCGAAGGACACTCTTCTACTGGAAGAAGCTTTCCCCCGAATCTACTCATCGCCCGGGTTTATTCGTGGGCCTGATTTTCAATTTCATTCCACCGCTGTTGAACTGAACTGCTCCACAACCCGAGTACTTTTGACCAGGGAGCCGCCGGGACTTGCGTATTGCAATTGACGCCCACTCTGTTGGGACTGGACTTGGCGGGAATGAGAGCTACGCGACTAATTTGATTGAAGCTCTGGCTGAGATCGATACAGTCAACCACTACACGCTATATGTTACCCGGCGAGAGGCCGTAGAACGCTTCAGTAATAGATGGCCCAACTTTGTCGTTCGCCTAACACTGCCGCATACACCTTTTGTCCGCATCCCTCTGACATTAAGCGCTGAGTTACGAAAAAATCCTGTCGATGTTCTTCATGTTCAGTTTACGGCCCCACCTTTTGCGCCCTGTCCGGTCGTAGTTAGCATTCACGACCTGTCCTTCGAGCACCTCCCACAAACTTTCAAGCGGCGCAGTCGTACACAGCTTCGCATCACTGTCCGCCGCTCCGCGCGAAACGCTGCGCAAGTAGTAGCCCTTTCGGAGTTCGCTCGCAGCGACATAGTTGCAACCTATGGCGTCGCGCCTGAAAAAATAAACGTAATTCCTTTGGCTGCTTCGTCGCAATTTGCAACAGTCGAGGACGAGGGAGAACTTCAACGCGTAAGGCAAACTTATGGCATAGAGTCTGACTACATTCTTACGGTGGGATCGATTCAGCCGCGCAAGAATTTACCTCGTCTTATCGCCGCTTATTCAAGCTTGCGCCGGTCCCAGCGAGAGGTTAAGCTGCCTCAACTTGTGCTCGTGGGAAAATTCGCCTGGCTATACGATGAGACACTTCGCACCATCAAGGAATTGGAAGTTAGTAACTCGGTAGTTGTAACTGGCTATGTGCCGCAAGCCGATTTGCCGGCCCTGTATTCAGGAGCGCTCTGTTTTGTTTATCCATCATTTTTCGAAGGATTTGGCTTGCCACCGCTCGAAGCCATGAAATGCGGCGCGCCGGTAATCGTGAGCAACAATACGAGCCTCCCTGAAGTTGTAGGACACGCTGGTATACTGGTAGATCCATTTGACGTAGATGACATTGCAGCTGCAATAGAAAAAGTAATTACAGATTCAAACTTGCGATCGCAACTTCGCGTCAAAGGCTTCGAGCGCGCCCGACTATTTGATTGGCGAGAGACAGCTCATCAAACTCTGGCTGTTTACGAGAAAGCCGCCGGCATCGATTAGATTGGGCATGATCTCGATAGTCGAAAAACGTTAGCCCATCGCACTTTAGCCGGATCGTTCCTGGTTCTTATGCGCATAGCCATCCTCGGAACCCGTGGCATACCAGCTAGCTATGGCGGATTCGAAACCTTCGCGGAACATCTCTCGACGAGACTTGTCGCCCGTGGGCACGAAGTCACAGTCTATGGCCGATCACACTATGTCTCGCCGCGTCAGTTGGAGTATCACGGCGTTCGACTAAAGGTGCTCCCGACTATTCGCCACAAATACTTTGATACGGTAGTCCATGCCTTTCTTTCTGCCGTGCATGCAGTTTCGTGCAGATTCGACGCGGTGCTAATCTGCAATGCGGCAAATGCCCCGTTCGTGCCTATCCTCAGATTCACCGGAACGCCAGTCGCGATCAACGTCGACGGGTTGGAGCACAAACGAAAGAAATGGAACTGGCTGGCAAGGCGCTACTACCTGGTGGCTGAGCGTTTGTCCACAATTCTTCCCAATGTCACGGTGACGGATGCGCAGGTCATTCACGATTACTATCAGGCTCGTTACAACGCAAAATCAAGGATGATTGCGTACGGCGCGGAAGTTGAACGCCGGCCCGATCGTGTGACTGTGCGGCGGTGGCGGGCGGAACCAAATCGCTATGTCCTATACGTTTCACGGCTGGAGCCGGAAAATAATGCGCATCTTGTAATTGAGGCTTTCAAGAAAGTGCGCACGGCGTATCGTTTGTTAATTGTTGGTGATGCACCTTATGCGCACAACTACATAAGGGGTCTAAAAGCGCGTGCGCGCGGCGATAAGCGAATCGTTTTTACGGGCTTCGTTTTTGGGCAGGACTACCGGGCTCTCCAGCAGAATGCCTATTGCTACGTGCATGCAACCGAAGTCGGAGGAACGCACCCTGCCCTCCTGGAAGCAATGGGTTATGGTAACTGCGTATTGACCCTGGCCACTCCGGAAAACATTGAGGCAGTCGGCGATGCAGGAATATCTTATGCGGACGAGTTTGATCTCACGGAGAAACTGCAACGTGTTTTGCGCGACGGCTCTCTAGTCCAGAGTTATCGCCATCGGGCGCAAATCCGAGTCCAACGATACTATGATTGGGATCGAGTTGTTGACCAATACGAAAAACTTTTTGTGGAGATGGTTGGTAAGAACTGGGATTCCGGGCCGTTGACTCCGAGCGTCGAATCTGAGCAACGAAAGGAAGAGGTTTTTTCGAAGAATTAGTCGATTTATCGTAGTATAAGAAGAGATGTGCCCCGCGAATCAATGAAGATTGGCGGGGCAAACTGTTCCGGCAAGTTCGGGTAAATACAGGTAGCGTTGCAAAGAACTGAGAATCGTCACTTATGGCCGATCCCGTGAACCAGGTGGTACGTCAGCGGATAAAGCCTTGCGCGGTTGATTGAATTAAATAGACCGCGCCCCAAAAAATCAGTACCTAGCTTGCATTCCGAACTTCTTAAGTTATCAACTGAATGCGTTTTCAGTATGAAAATATACTGAATGTCCGTGACGTGTCAAGCACAATGTTAACTATTTTGTAAAACTTCTGTAACACTGCCGCAGTGCAGGGTTCGATGCTGTGCGTCTTCTACTCACCGGAGCGCGCTTGGGCAAGACGCAGCGCCTGTCGACGGGTTGCCTCAGAGACATTTCGATTCAGAGACAAATTTTTCAGATCCTTCGTGTGAATCCGAGGAAGAATTGCAATTACAGTGGGAATTGGAGTACGAGGGTTACGAACGAGATTGTGAATGACGGAATACGAACGAGCCCAGGCGCGATTCCTTGCGATAAGGCGCAGGACTTCGTCAGCCACTGTCCTCATGGCTGCGATCGCTTCCACTTCCTGATCAGTGACCCGGGGATTGTGGATTACAGCGGTTGCTACGACTCTGTTTGAATCCCGGATTAATATACTGCGAGCTTCGCGGTCGCCTTTCATAGCCAGCTTCATGCGGTCCCTCGCGTTCATAAACATGATTCGTTTAATCAAAGAAACACGCTCGGGCGGCACCTCGCCCATTTCAAGGCGCTCATATTCCACCACCTTCTTATAGTTGGCAGCATGTTGGTCGGGCGTTTCTGTGCTCAGTTCCTCGTAGCGTTCCGCTGGCAGCCAGGAGTTGTCAATGTCCGCATCTGAAACCTCGATATGTTCGGCCAGCAGCCATGCGTCTTCTACAGTTAACCCACCGCTCAGATCGGCGCTCTCAAAAAACTCGGCTGCGGCGCTTTTGCCCCTTGCTCGAAGCTCCTGCGCGATCTGTTGTGCGCCTCGCTCTTTCTCAAAAAACTCCCGCTTGGTTTCTCGAGCTCGTCGTTCAGCTTCGGTCGAGCGCGCCGGATTCTCGAGGATCGCGTCAATAATCTCCGGAAATCGCACCAGGCGCTGCTGATTGATAACGATCAGCTCCAGCAGAGGACTCTCCGAGGTCGTACGAGCCAAACTGGCGACAGCTTGATCAGAAGTCTTCTTGTTAAGTATTAGGGCTTCGTGAATTTGCCTTGGGTCTTTTGAGACTGTGGCAAGGTAGTCGAGCACTGCGGGCGAGGTCTCATCGCTCTTTGCGGCGTCCAGCAAGTCCTGTGATTCCTGCGAACCGAGCGTGCCTTTAGCGGCTTCGGCAATTTCAGAGTCTTCCGATCCCTGAAGAGCTACCAGGACCTCCAAAAGATCCGACTGAGGCAGCGGTAACATTCCCGAAGCTGCAGCCAGTCGCGCGGGTTGAGGGGCGCTGCCGCTAATTATGGCCAGGACGACGGGATTGTTTGATTTGATATCTGTAGTCAATGGAACCGTCAACTCGAAAAAAGCGGTAGAAGGCGGTACGGACAGAGGTGATGCCCTATTGGAGTGGAGCATTGCCGGGCTTTATGCAAGGCGATTTTCAAGCGGCTGCTCCATGACACTTCTTATACTTTTTACCTGAGCCGCAGGGACAAGGCTCGTTGCGACCGACTTTCGGTTGATCTCGAACTACAGTCTTCACCTTCCCTGCTTCTTCGCCGGCAGCAGCTGCGCCCTGATTTGGTCCGGTGAAAGTCAGCGAGGTCGAACGACGCGGCAAACGACGTTGACGAAGAGTCTCGGGCGGTTGTTCCGCGACGACCTGAAGGTTGAAAAGTGATCTAATCGTGCTGGTGTCAATGCGGTCCAGCATCTCCTGAAACATATCAAAGCTCTGTTTCTTGTACTCCACCAGGGGATCCTTCTGTCCATAACCCACGAGCCCGATGCCTTGTTTCAGGTGATCGAGGGACAGCAGGTGGTCCTTCCACTGCGCATCAATAATGTTGAGCATGATTATCCGCTCATATGTGCGCATCGCTTCGGGCCCAATTTGCTGTTCCTTTTCACCATACTTGATCTTAAGTTTGTCCCAGATGGCGTCGGTTACTTCCTGGGAAGCAAAATTCGGAATGTCAAGGCGTTCAGCATCCGCATCGAAATCGTAGATCGTCTTGATCTGAATTTTATAGTTTTCGACATCCCAATCGTCCGGTGAAACCTCCGGGTTTAGATATTGTTTGGTGATATCCGAAAGCAGGTCGTAAGCAACTCCAGCCGAAGGCGGATCGCCCATCAGGTAGTCACGCTGATCGGGCTGTTCCATCAATTGGCGACGCAAGCCATAAATGGTCTCGCGTTGTTTGTTCATGACGTCGTCGTATTCGAGCAGGTGTTTGCGAGATTCGAAATTTCGGCCTTCTACCGATTTTTGTGCCGACTCAATACGCTTTGAAACCATCTTCGACTCGATGGCCACACCTTTCTCCATCCCGAGACGCTGCATCAAAGCCTTGACCTTATCGCCGGCAAAGATGCGCATTAAATCGTCTTCAAGCGAAAGAAAAAAGCGAGAGGAACCAGGATCGCCCTGTCTTCCGGCACGTCCACGCAGTTGATTATCTATGCGCCGCGATTCGTGGCGCTCGGTCCCCAAAATGTGGAGGCCGCCGATTTTCACCACTTCCTCATGTTCCTCCGCGACAATGCGCTTCGCACGCGAGAACGCTTGAGACCACTGGTCTTCAGTCGCTTCGTCGGGATCGATCTCTTCTTTTTTGAGAAACTCACGCGCCATAAAATCCGGATTGCCGCCCAGCAGGATGTCGGTACCGCGGCCTGCCATGTTGGTCGCGATTGTGACGGCACCTTTGCGTCCTGCCTGGGCGACGATCTCCGCTTCGCGTTCGTGATACTTCGCGTTCAAAACGTTGTGCGGCACAGCTTCACGCAGCAATCGGCGCGCGATGAGTTCCGAGTTCTCAACTGACACAGTACCAACCAAAGCCGGCTGGCCCCGCTCATGACAATCTTTTATCTCTTCAATGACTGCGTCCCATTTCTCCGGCAATGTTCGGTAGATCACGTCGGAAAAATCGCTGCGGACCATCGGCATGTGCGTCGGAATAACAATCACGTCCAGTTTATAAGTCGAATGAAATTCGGCCGCCTCGGTTTCCGCAGTTCCGGTCATGCCCGAAAGCTTTTCATAGAGACGAAAATAGTTTTGTAACGTGATCGTCGCGAGCGTCTGGTTTTCCTTCTCGATCTTCACGCCCTCTTTGGCTTCGACAGCCTGGTGCAACCCGTCGGACCAGCGACGACCCTTCATTAAGCGTCCGGTGAAATCATCAACGATGATTACTTCGCCATCCTGCACCACATACTGATGGTCGAGTCTATAGAGCGTGTGGGCCTTCAGCGCCTGCTCAACGCAATGAAGCAGTTCCATGTTTGAAGGATCGTACAGATTTCCTACCGCCAATAGACGTTCCGATTTATCAACGCCCTCTTCGGTCAACACCGCCGTATGCTGCCTTTCGTCAACTACGTAATCGCCGGTTTTCTTCCCATCAACCTCTTCGCCCTTACTCAATTGCGGAATGATCGCGTCAGCTTTGTAGTACTTGTCAGTCGCTTCATCCGATGGACCGGATATAATTAACGGCGTGCGCGCCTCATCGATGAGAATTGAGTCCACCTCGTCAACTATTGCGAAATAATGGCCCCTCTGAACACACGTTGCCAGATCAAACTTCATGTTGTCGCGCAGGTAGTCAAAGCCAAATTCGTTGTTGGTGCCGTAAGTAATGTCGGCTGCGTAAGCCGTTTGGCGTTCAAAGTCGTCCATGTCGTTTTGGATACATCCGACTTCGAGACCAAGGAAGCGGTGAATCTGTCCCATCCATTCCGCATCGCGCGAGGCGAGGTAGTCATTCACGGTGATGACGTGAACACCGCCGCGGCCTGTCAGAGCGTTGAGGTAAGCCGGAAGCGTGGCAACAAGTGTCTTGCCTTCACCCGTTCGCATCTCGGCAATCTTGCCCTGGTGCAAAACGACGCCGCCGATTAACTGCACGTCGAAATGCCGCATGCCGGTAGTGCGCACGCTCGCCTCTCTTACGATGGCGAAGGCTTCCGGCAGTATCTCGTCGAGTGCTTCTCGCTCGCGCCGCTTTCGGTCTTCCGGATCACTTGCATCTGCGACGGCCTGTTGCAACTGCTCTTTGAACTCAGCAGTACGACCGCGGAGTCGTTCGTCCGTCAGCTTTTTTATCGCCGGCTCGAGTTCATTGATTTTCTCAACCAGAGGCTGGACAGATTTCAGAAAACGCTGATTGCTGCTACCGAATACTTTGGTTAGTAATTGATCGAAACCCATAATCTTTTTCTAATCTGCTTCTTAAACGCAACTTGCGCGAATTTAGCGCAATGCTTCCTCTTTGTTCGGTTTTTGATTTTAATTGAGCGTTTATGGTGAGGCAAGCAAGCACACTATCGCACCTCCCTCGTTCAGAGGCAGTTGCTAGCCCTCACGAAGCGAGTTGCTTCTTTATTAGATCAACCAGGGCCTGTCGTGGCATTGTGAAATTAAAGATAAGTTTCTTGCCGAGGGGCGCGGCGCTCGTGTTTCTCAATAGTACTTCCTCGTCTTTTCCTGCCCGCGACTCGGCGCCAATAGATAACGCCGCATTAAACCCTTTTGCCAGTAGTCGAGCACTATCTACCGAAGACGCTTCCGATTCTACTGTGGCCAACACCTCGCTCTCACCTTGCTTGATCGTAAAAACAACTTTCGAGCCGGGATTGTCTTTGTCTATCGGCTTAAGGTAAACGAGAAACCCGCTGTCATTGAGCGCGCCTACCATGCGACCGAACAGATCAATAAGATTTGCATCGCCTTCCTTTTTGGTGAACTTCGCATCCTTCAACTTGCCGTTGCCGTCGAGTGCAGCCTCGATAACAACTTCAAACGGCTTGTTGAGATCGAGCTGCCCTCGGTTCTTTAAATCGTTAGCATAAATAGCGAAGTCTTTGAGCGCTTTCTTGTTGATCTCATTTTCTTTCGGAAGTTCCAGATTGTTTTTGGCCGCAGTCTTTTCAAGCTCAGTCTGAGCCTCTTCTGCCGTTAGTTTTTCGCCATTTTTCTTTTCCTCATTCGGCGACGGACTTGGACTCGAATCCGCTTTGGCAATTATCTGCGACGGCGAACTCGAAGCCACTGGACTCGGCGAAGGCGTGGCTATCGGCGATGGGCTTGGAGTAGGTACCGCTTCAGACTCAGGCTTGAATGTAGGCATGGGTCGGACTGGGGTAATAATCTGCGGTGGGAATGGCGGGGGTGGGATGAACGCGGCCAATTGTCCCGCTTGACCCTCGGTAGCGAAGTATCCTTCCGGATAGTGGAACTTCTCCCTTGCGACGTCTACTAATTGGACGTCATCGCCAATTTCGGTTCTTGCGTAAGATCTGTCGACAAATTTCGTGTCTGCGATAAGGCTGGCAATGTTGAAAGCGTCCCTGAGGCCCGGAATATAAAGAACGCAGATGAGGACAAGTAGATGAAGCGCGACCGACCCACTCAGCAGCTTGGCGATGATAGGCCACCTTGGCTGTCGATTGACCTCAAAATTTGCGAAAAGTTCAGCCATTCTCTAGTAAAACGCCCTTAAGAAAGATAATGTTCCCTGCCTTAGACGCTTGCTGTCGGCAACGCGTTGCGAAAGCTTTGTCACATCACTATACGTTATCACTTCGCGGGCGAAGGTCTCAAAGCTAGAATGGATTATGCGTCGTTCTCGTGACAGAGTTGTCGATAAGAAGCGTCGATCCGGTGACAAAAAGAGACCGCATTCATCATCACGTGCTCCGAAACATTCCCGACACACACCGTCAAGCGGTAGTGAAGGTGGGGGATATGCCCATTCTCAGTCTCGTGACTTGAAGAAACTTCTTGAAGGAATCGGCATACCGCGCGCGAAACCCTTCGAGCCCGATCCCTTTCAAGTTGAAGCCCTGGCCGCCCTTGAATTTGAAGACGTACTCGTCACAGCACCGACCGGCAGTGGAAAGACCTGGATTGCGCGTGAAGAGATCCGGCGACTCCTGGCAGCCGGACGCCGCGCCTGGTACACGACCCCGCTAAAAGCTCTAACCAATTCAAAGTATCAGGAATTCATCGAGGAGTTTGGATCATACCGTGTTGGAATCCTAACAGGCGATCGGAAAGATAACACCGACGCACCGCTATTGGTTGGCACAACAGAAATTTACCGAAATCAACTGTTCGACTCGCTGCGAGGTGGCAGCGACGTGAACGCGGATCTCGTTGTACTTGATGAAGCCCACTACCTCGGCGATGAAGATCGGGGCCACGTATGGGAAGAAGCAATCATTCTCACACCACCTCGTATTCGTCTGCTATTGCTTTCAGCAACGATAGGTAATGCGGATCAGTTTGCAGCCTGGATCGAAGAAGTGCGCGGGATTCGTTGTGGTGTCGTTACACGCCCGGGCGCGCGACCTGTTCCGTTGCGAGCGGCAATGCTCCTGCCCGACAAGCGGCTACTGCCATTGTTAAATGATAGTAGCAAACTGAATCCAGAGATTACCGCGATGAGCGATCGCACGCGCGAAGATCAGAAAAGGTCGCAGCGCGATCCACGACGAAGGAGGTACTGACTGGATTGGGCGTCGCGGCTATGCCGTCTGATGTGCGGAAAGGCTCTGCCTTTCCGTGGCGGAAAAATTGAACTGAGGCTCTGCCTCCAAATTCGAGGCGCAGCCTCCACTCAAACAAACGTGGCCGGAAAGGCGCAGCCTTTCCGCACATCTGGCGGCAAAGCCGCAAGGGATGGTTGGATAATTGTTTTCGCGAAGAGGATGAAAATAACACGTTGATTATTTTTTCTCTTTGCCTTTTTCATTTTTACTTTCTATGAAACTCAGCATGCCGGAAATGCCGCCTGCCACATTGCTGGCTGCGCTCGGCGCATACGACTTATTGCCTGCCATTGTATTTATGCCGACGCGCAGGCGTTGCGATCAGGCTGCAACAGAAGCTGCTTATATGCGGCGCGATTCAAACAATCAACGTCGCGAAGCGCGACGTGACCTGCTTCGCAGCGTGGTCGAGCAGCATCCTGAAGTTCGCGGTCATCGTCATTGGGACATCATCATACGAGGAGGCGTTGCGTCCCACCATGCTGGACACATTCCAGCCTGGAAACTAGTCATTGAAAAGTTGATGAGTGCCGGATTGCTTGACGCAATCTTTGCTACGGCAACAGTTGCGGCCGGCGTAGACTTTCCCGCAAGAACGGTTGTGCTGACAGTGGCGGATGCACGTACGGGCAGCGGATGGCGACAGTTGACCGCTTCGGAGCTGCAACAGATGACCGGCCGGGCCGGTCGGCGGGGACGCGATAACGTCGGTTTTGTCATTGTCGCGCCCGGTTTGCATCAGGACCCGCAACGGATCGCAGAATTATTAAAGGCTGCTCCTAATCCCCTTATTAGCCAGTTTCGGGCCACTTACACAACCCTCCTCAATTTACTTGACGCTTACGGCAATTTCGCACAGGTGCGCGAAATCGCCGAAAGGAGTTTTGCCCATCGCGAAGCCGCCTTGCAAATCGCCGGGTTGGAAAAAATCAAGCGTGAAAACGAGCAGCGAATCCTATTGAAACTCGAAGAGGCAGGTTGTCACCTGCCGCTTTCTGTGGCCACCGGATTCGAACGATTAATTAGCGCACGCACTCACTTACAGCACTCGAAGCCACCGACGCGAGCGGAAGTTTTGCATCGCTGGCTGGATGAGGTGGTCCAGCCGGGCCGTATTGTGGGTATTGGTCGCAGCGGCCGTCGCCTGGTAATGATTACAGAGAAGCGCGACGGAAATCTCAGGGGCATACGGGAGGACGGACGCAGTGCCAGCTTTGCTTTGGAACGAATCGGGCGGGTTTACGCGCCGGTTTATCGCTTGAAAGACGAGTTCATTGAGGAAGCGTTCGAAGACGTGCGACGGCGGGCCAAGGAGCTTGTAATCCCTGAGCCTCGCTTGCGCGATGCGCATCTGGAAGAGAGTGACGCTTTAAGTGTCGTCGACAACATTATCGAATCTATCGTGCCGGCCCATGTTGGGACTGAGGAGAGATTGAGGTTCACGAAAGTCCTGTGGGCCTTGCTGCCAGAGGCAGAAGAAGTTCAAAGCGCGGTGCGGCGAATCGAGCAATTACGTGAAGAGGTTTGGGAGCCATTTCATCAACGGGCGCGCGTGCTCACAGCATTCGGCTATCTCGATTTCCAGGAGGAGAAGATTACAGACCGCGGGCGCTGGTTGGCCGATCTGCACATCGACCGTCCATTGCTGGTCGGCGAAGCGCTCCAAAGCGGGCTGTTCAGCTCGCTCGAGTTCTATCGGATGGCGGGTGTCATGGCTGCGCTCACTGCGGACGAAGAACGCGATTATGGCGAGCTTGAGTTAGAAGATACTCTGGTCACCGCGCTCGCTCAGTTTGAAGACATAGGTTCCAAGGTAGCAACTGAAGAATGGAAATTTGGTATTGAGCCCGCTCCCGAGTTGAACTTTTCGGCAGCTGCGACCGCTGCTCGTTGGGCAAGGGGCCCGGAATGGTCCACCCTGGTCCACGAAACGCGCGCCGAAGAAGGCGATCTGTTTCGCATGCTTTCCCGCACCGGCGAAGCACTGCGGCAAGTTGCAGCATTGCGAAAAGCGCATCCTGACGCCGCTCGTATCGCGGCTGCCGCCGCAGACGCCCTCTTGCGCGAACCAGTTAGGTAAGACAGACATTCGTGACTGTCGGAGCCCGTGATCGGGCTCATGAATTTCATACCAGAGTTTTAGGCAGGCTGAAGTCATGCATTGCTGACGCGACATTAAACAGAAGTCCCTATCCCGAAGGAGTAAATTGAATGGCACTCGTCACAGCCAACGAACTAAAACGCAAGCTGCTGATCGCTGTTGATGGGCAACCGTACTTGGTCCTGGAAGTTTTCTTTTCCTCGCCGACGGCGCGGGGCGCGGCCACTATGGTACGAACGAGATTGCGTCATCTATTGACGGGCGCGGTGATGGAGAAGAGCTTTCGTTCGAGCGAGAAGTTTGAGGAACCGGATATTGAGCTGGTGCCCGCGTCGTTTCTTTACAGTGATGCGCACGGTTTCCATTTCATGGACGAGAAAAGTTATGAGCAGTTTACTTTTGCCCCCGAAGCGATCGAGACCGATCGTGGCTATCTCAAGGAAGGCGCGTCTCTCCAGGTTCTGAGATACAACGGCGCGCCTGTTTCGCTGCAGCTGCCGCAATACGTCGAACTCGTAGTCACCTCTACTGAACCAGGGATGCGTGGCGACACAGCAGCCGGCGGAGCATCCAAGCAGGCTACCCTGGAAACCGGCATCGCTGTACGCGTGCCTCTCTTTATCAAGGAAGGCGAAGTGGTTCGCGTTAACACGCAAACAGGCGAAGTGGCGGGCCGAGCTTAAATTTACAGAAGCCAACCGTTGGGTGACGAAGAGACCGGCCTCAATGCCTTACATAATACGAGAGCCCTGCCATGAGTTTATGATTGGCAAGCATACGTTAAGCTTGACTGAAGCGATCTAACCTTAAAAACCTCTTAACGTCGTCTACAGTTCCCGCACATAACGCGGGTATTCCTGACCTCAAGGTGTAAAACAACCCTCCAGGTTCTCCGCGCGTTCTTAAATTCATGGCGTCAGGTGAAAAATATTTCTTCCTTGGGTGACTCGACAATACTTTCAAGATGAACGATCCAGGGCTGACACAATTTTTGCCATACACATTTCTGCAACTGATACCACTAACCTTCCTCCTAATTCGTAACTAACGGAGTTCATTCTCCTTCAAGATGAACGATCTCGGGTACATGTACTGACGTAGTTCGCCTCTTTTTAAGTACATCACAATGAATGACTTAGAAGCGTAACTATTGTGTTAAAAAAGCAACTGCTGTGACTATTTCGCCATCTTAGTCTCGGTCACGATTTCAAGCTCTTTGCAAATCGGTCCCCCATGCGTAGCTCGAGTTGGAATGTTAATTGGATGGCCCCTGGGCCATCGCTAACATGGAGAATCACTGATGAAATTTACCCGAACCTTTTCCCATTTTCGCTCTGTTAAGTTTGCCCCCTTTGCCATAATCTCACTTTTCTTTCTGACCAATTTTACCGGACTCTTATTCAGTCCCGCATTTGCTCCTTCAGTTAGTGCCACGTCTCAAGTTGAGACGATACCCGCGGATATTCCCCTATCTGGGGACTGTGATTTGGATTGGATTATTTTCCGCGCTGGTAAGCGAGCCGGTGTTGACCCTCGATTCATTCACGCCGTCATCAAGCAGGAATCGAGATACGATCCTCGAGCGGTTTCCCCCGTTGGAGCCCGCGGCCTGATGCAAATGATGCCGGCTACAGCAAAAAGATTTGGTTTAAAAAATCCCGAGGATGCAGCCGCGAATGTCGAAGCTGGAACGAAATATTTGAAATGGCTGTTGAAGAGGTTCGGCGGCGATGTCACCCTCGCACTTGCCGGCTACAACGCCGGCGAAGGAGCGGTGGCCAAATACAAAGGTGTGCCGCCTTATAATGAAACCCAAAACTACGTGAAGAAGATCGTCGGGACTTACGGGAAGACCTATCATCCGATTTTGCCGCCGGAAGACGCCAAGTTTGCCTTTCATCTGACGAACGAGAGCGCGTCAATCTCCGCCGCGCTCTAGTAGTGTTCCCAAACAAAAACTCGCGCCGGTCGTGCTCAGAAGAACACTGCTGGCGCATTTTTCCGTCCGAGCTACTGCCTCGCTTATACTCAAGAGGTGGCAAAAAATGGTCGTACGATTTGCGCGATTAGCGTCGTAATCCTTTCCGGATCGCTGTTGCTTGTAGTTATGCTGGTCGGGTGTAACTTAAGGAAGTCGGCCGAAAACATTAAGCGGAAGAGTGATGCGCCCTCAAGCTCTGGAGCCACTTCGCGCAAGCCGGTGACAGGTCCGATCAATTATGTGGCGCTGGGAGACTCAACCGGTGTCGGTGTTGGGGCACAGAACGGCGGGTATCCCGCGCGTTTATTCAAACGCCTTCTCGCCGTCCAACCAAAGTCACAATTGGCTAATTTCTGTGTTAGCGGAGCGACGACATCTGACGTGTTGCATAGCCAGCTGGATCGTGCAGTCAGCGCTGATCCTAACCTTGTAACATTGGGCATCGGCATCAACGACATTGGTGATGGCATAGACATTGAAGAGTTTGCCAGGAATTACGAAGAGATCCTCAGTAGGCTCACGAGCAACACCAAAGCTGCAATCATAGTCACGAACATTCCCGACATTTCAACCGGACCGCGCCTTCCTGCAACGTTACGAAGGCCATATCATCAGCTCATTGTTGAATTCAACCAGAGGCTCGAAGCCATTGCTTCGCAGTATGGAGTGCCCGTATCAGATATTTACAAGATTACTCATCAGGAGCTCCCCTCGCACCCGGAGTATTTTTCTGCTGACGGTTTTCATCCGTCGGACCAGGGTTATTTGCTGTGGGCGGAACAGATGTGGCCAACGCTCGCCCACACCCTGGGAATCGACGGGGCAGATAAACCGTAGCAATGTGCTAGCCCTTCAGGTATAAGCGGAACTGCAATAGTTAGTAAATATCGAAGCAATCTGTGGGAACGCGACGCACCGTGCGGTCGTACTTGAGTAGTGTTAAGATATTCAAGCCGTACGAATCAACTGCGGTTTTATTGAGTTTGGAGGTAATTGATCATGCGGGAAACAACAGAATCGGGACGCAAAAACGTCGTGAACGAGCTTTGTGACGCTTTGCGTTACCTTGGGGATGCGTCGTACGCAATCCTGCCAAAGGACATAGCACATAGTTTGGGCGATTTGAATAAATCGTTCTTGAACACCGTGCGCACGTTAATTGACAAAGACATTGAGTGGGTCGACGAGCGTGTGGCTGGAGGCGACCGGGTGCGTGAAGAATGGCAGCAGAAATGGAACCGAGAGAAATCACACGGAGCACCGGATCCGATAAATTGATTGGCAACGCAAGCTGTTACAGCTTGCGTAGTACTAAACAGGGGGCCCGCCAATCCAGCAAATTGCGCCACCTAAAAATGGAAGTTTTATTAGCTGACGAATACGGATTTTGTTTTGGCGTCGAGCGCGCCGTCGAGATGGTAGAAGACGCAGTCGACGAAGGCGTTCGGCCCATTCGTTCGCTTGGGCCATTGATCCATAATGCCCAGGAAATGGAACGACTGGGAGAGTTAGGCGTATCAACGATTAATAGGCCTACGGAAGCTGACGGCGACACGATAGCGGTAATTCGCGCCCACGGAGTTACGCCGCAGGTGCAGCGGGACTTGGAAGAACGGGCGGCCAAGGTTATCGACGCGACGTGCCCTTTCGTCACCAGGGTTCAACATCTGGCGGAACGCGCGGCGCAGGACGGCAGAGACGTCGTGGTGGCCGGCAATCCGGATCATCCTGAGATGATCGGTGTCGTTGGTTATGCGCCGGATAACACGTATGTCGTACGAGATGCCAGCGAGGTTGCTTCACTTCCACAATTGCGCGCTCCTCTGGTTGTTTCTCAGACGACGATCAAGTTGAAGACTTTTCTTGAAGTCGCTGAAGCGGTGCGTGCCAAAACAGACGCTGAACCGCAGGTGGTCAATACAATCTGTTCTGCCACACGCGATCGCCAGGACGCGGCCCGCGCACTCGCCGGACAGGTGGACGTTTTTTATGTAATTGGCGGGCGTCACTCCTCAAACAGTGTTAAATTGCTGGCCGTTTGTCAGGAACAATGTGAGCAGAGTTTTTTGATAGAAACACCAGCGGAAATTAATCCCGCGGACTTAGAAAATGCGAAGCGCGTTGGTGTGACCGCTGGAGCCTCAACTCCAAACTGGTTAATTGATCAGGTCGTATCGCGCCTCCACGAAATTGGTGAGAAAGCCGCCGCTTAAGAGCGATCCGAGTTTCCTCGGAGGCAAAAAAGAGTTTCCATTTCTCATTTGACATTTTTCATTTGTCATTGCTTTGCCCAGCTGTTTTCAATGACAAAATGATAATTGAGAAATCTTGAGCAATAACAAATGGAAAATTTAGCAGTTGGCACCGAGCGCTACTCACTCGCCAAGGTTCTTACAAGTCTTCCTGGTTCATATTGATCTGGTCCAAGGCGTTTACAATTTGCCGAGCTTCTTCTGAACCATAATCAACCGCCTGGCGGCGAAGAGCGTCGCGCGCAATCTCCGAATCAACCGGATCACTAAGCAACCCAATCAGTACTGAAGTAGGAAACTGTGTCAGCGCTTCGTTCGCCAGCGCCCTGACCACGACGTCCTCTGATCGTGCCAACTCGCAAATCTCACTCGGCGCAAAACGCGTCAATCCGTTTGCAAGAGCATCGATTCGGGCATAATCGCGCTGGGTATCGGCACGATGAACCAACTGAGCGAATACTTCAGCCGACCTGGTTTTTTCTTGTAATACGGCAGCGCACGTTTCTGCTATGTGACGCAGCTGCTTGCCCTTCTCAGTTTCTAAGGATCTATCGCTCTCCAAAGTTCGCTCGTCAAGCGCGGACAGTAGGCGGCTCAGTTCGTGGTCGGCACGCGAATCGTACGGAGGGTTTGCAGTATTGCGAGCTGGGGGCGAGGTCGCGCCAGATGCCTGCAAGGCCCGCTCGACAAGGCCGCGAGTTGTTGGGCGAAGTTCCGACCAAACACTTGCGAGGCGACCTCCGAAATCTTCCATCATTAACGACAACGCGTTGGACTCTCCTAACAACAGGGATTCGCTAACACTAAAAACGGCGTACTATACGCGAAGCGAGCCGGAAAAAATAGTGGGCAGGGAGGGGCGAGCAGTGGAAAAAGTGGGATTAGGATGGAATTAGGCTCCGTCTTGTGTGGGTCTTCATTTACCAGGTCTGCCAACGCGATCGCCGATTAACCCGTCTACTGCTCAGTGCCAACTGAATTATGATCAGTGATCTCGGCTATGTCGGGAAACGGTATCTTTACGATCTCACCATTCGCGCATTCAATCTTGACGCTTGGAGTCGTAAGTGCCTGAGTAGTTTTCATGCTGCGAACGGTACCCCGTACGCGCTGGCCGTCAACAGTTACAATCTCAACATTGTCTTTGCCGAAAAGGGGTTGAAGGGCTGCGAGTGCTTTCGTTACTTCCACGTTTCTCAATTCCTCCGAAGTTCAAACCCATCTGGGTGTAAACTTTCTAGACTCTAAAGATATTGCACCGGAACTATGGTGCATGTCTATGTGGCACCCCGCAACGGCCTAAAGCGTGCCTGGTCGAACCAGGCTTCAAACCGCGAGTAACTATTGCAACCGCAAGGCAGGCTTTGGCGTATAGGAATCTGCTATTGTTCTTGCGGATCATTTGATATCGTGCCCCGGAAAGCCACTAAGCCGAAAATCCTGGATGATTGTCTATGAAGCCCGAACTGGATCCGACCGTTACCAGCTGTGGAAACTGCCACTCACCAATGCCTAAAGAGCTGCGGTTTTGCCGCAACTGCGGTTTTCGGTTAGGAGAGGGATCGGCGGAATATACGGAAACAGTCCGTTTTCAGGATCTTCCTACAGGAACCGCACCAGGTAACAGTTCGCAAAACAGCTTTTACCGCGCCGCCGGCGGACCGGTAGCCGTTTCCCCTGGAGGCAATCTCAGAAAACGTCGAGGTCGCTTGAGCGGCACGACCTGGATGTTTATAGGCTTGCTCATCTTCTTCATCATCGCTGCCGGCTTCACCGCGATCATCAAGCCGATCCGCCAGAATATAGGTGAAATTCGGCAATCAATGCCTTCCCGTTCTTACGCAGGCGTCAGCTCTTTTGACACGGCCGATGGTGGTGTGACCTTTGACAATGTTGAGCCACCGGGTTCGCCAGCCGACAAAGCGGGACTAGTCGGTGGAGACATCATTACCACTGTCGACGGCCAGGCTGTTCAGACTGACGATGAGATGATGGAGCTACTCGGTCGCACTCCCATCGGGAAGACGCTCGATGTTGTATACGTTCGCGATGGGGAAACAAAAACCACAAAACTTACTACTATCTCCAAAGGGGAGTTTGACCGACTAGCCGCAGAGTTTCGCAACCGACCGAAGGGTAGGTTTGGTTACGATAACGATGAATCTGAACGGGTTCCCATTCCCGGCACCACCATGTTTGGTGTGAGGTTAGACGATATTTCGCCAAGCCTACCTGCAGATATGGCTGGCATCAAGGAAGGAGACATCGTTATTGAATTTGACGGAGCTGCGATCCGCACTCCTGAAGAGCTGACTGGGCGTGTTCGCCGTGCGGAACCTTACGGTACGGTAAAGGTCGTCGTTATGCGAGGCAGCGAGCGACTGGAAATCCCTGTCAAGATGGGGAAGCAATAGATCCAGCTGGCGTACACGAAGCCAGTATGGACCCCAAGCGGACTGCAACTTTCTCCGCGATGTTTTGCGATCCCGGCGTCACGAACTCGCTGCATCACTTGAGCGAGATGTAATCGCGAAGACGAGCCTCCATCTCCCGGCGCATTTCTTCCCGCTGATCTTCGGTTTCATCTTTCTCGAACGTTTCAAATAGTGCAAAAGGATTCTCGGCCAGCAGCCTCAACTCCCAAGCCTCGCGCTGCTCGTAAGAGGGCCGCGAAAACCACAGCGCGTCTATCGACGACTCCTCCATCTGTACGCGTGGCAGGACGGCATCTCCGAGTGCGCCGCGAGTTTCAGGCCGCAGAAGTACACGTTGCAGCTTCCAGCTGTGTTTTTCATAAGCACCTACAATTTCTGAGATCAGCTTGCCGTAGTTCATTCGTGTTCGCTACTTAACTCTATTCCATACGGGACAGTATATAGGGAGATTGAGACCGGGCACTCAAAGTACAATGATGCGTTGTTGACCGCCCCCTGCGCGCCCAACTATCATCACGGACTTCGCAACCGAGGTAGTCACAGGTTATTTTACTAAAATTTCTAATAGGTTTACTGATATGTGTTTCGCTCTGCCACTCCCCGGCGCGTTCGCAGAGTAGCCGACTGCTGATAATAGACAGCACTATGGGAGCAATGGTAAGGAACACCTCCGAGTCAATGACAAAGTCCACCGAAGACAAAAATAGTGACCGAACCACTTCGTTTTATGAAGTGCTCCGCAAGGCGCTGAAAAAGCGAAAGACAAAAATCGAGAACGTTTGCCCGCCATCAGATTCCGTGGCGCGGCGCGTACTCGAAGACTACGGAGCAATGTTTCTTGCCGACAAGAAAGTGACGCCGCCGCCCGTTTGCATTTTCACGAGCGAAGCACAGGTAGCAAAGTTTCAGGACAACGCTAATTACGTTACTGAAACAATCGCGGGTGCTGACGTACAGTTGCAACCGGAAGCAATGAAGGCGCTGTTGAAAGCCCGGAAGGAAGCGCAAAAAGAAGGCCTCGAAATCACGCCGCGTGATGGAGCCGAAGCTGCACGCCGAAGCTACGAAGACAGTTTGCACTTGTGGGATACGCGCTTCCTCCCGGCACTCGACTACTGGCTCGAGCAGGGAAAGCTGAGTGCGGAACAGGTGGCGCGCTTGAAAAGTTTGCCTCTTCATAGCCAGGTTGCCGAAGTACTTGAACTCGAGAAGAGCGGTGTCTACTTCAGTAAAGACCTCTCAAAATCGATCCTCTACTCGATAGCCGCGCCAGGCACCTCGCAACACATCGCCATGCTGGCTTTCGACGTGAATGAGTTTGACAACCCACGAGTGCGCGAAATTTTGGCGAAACATGGTTGGTTTCAAACCGTCCTCAGCGACTTACCGCACTTTACTTTTCTTGGTCTGAAAGAAAAAGACTTGCCCAAACATGGGTTGAAGAACGTTGAGGCTGAAGGACAAATATTCTGGATTCCCAACGTAATGGACCAGCCTCATTAATGCCCCGCGGAATTAACCTGGGGGACCCCGCATAAATATGAAGCGAGCCAGATTCGATGACGCAGCGCGCGAGACCCTGACCAACTGCGTAAGAGAGATCGAAACGACTTCCGATGCCGAGTTGGTTCTTATGGTCCGGGCCCGATCGGGAACATATCGACACGCCGATTACCTGTTTGGTTCATTTCTGGCTTTTATAAGTCTGCTCTTTCTGCTTTTCTCGCCTTTTGATTTTCACCAGTACTGGGTTGCTATAGACGTCGGTTTGTTTTTCCTGCTGGGTGCTTCTATTTCCTCTCGCAGTAATTCGCTACGCCGCCTGGTTACTAGTAGAAAGTTTCGCAGCGAAGCAGTTCGCTCGGGCGCCGCGGCGATGTTTTATGAAGCTGGAATTGCCAACACCACGGCCGAAATGGGCGTGCTGATTTACCTTTCCGTGTTGGAACGGCGGCTGGAGGTGATTGCGGATCGAGGCATCTTGAAATGCGTGCCTGCGCTTGAGTGGAATCAAGTCTTATTTGAATTGCACCGGGCGGGTAGAAAGCCCGAGCCGCAAACGATGCTGAAAGGACTGCGCGACCTTGGCGCTCTGCTCACGAAACATCTGCCTGCAACAGGGGAGAACCCAAATCAGTTGCCTGACGTGCCGCGTTTTGAGTTGAAATGAAAAAATCGGGCACCGCAAATCTTTCAAAACTCGCCGCGCGCTTATCTGGTCTCATCACGATTTCCGTTAGCGCGGCCTTGCTTCTACTGTTTCTAGCGACAGAGATAACTGGCCGTATCGGTGGTGGACAATCCTACGGCGGTGGCAGCGGCAACGGCGGTGACGGCGGCGGAGACGGTGAAGCCATCATTGGCATCGTCAGGCTTCTCATCTACCTCACGATCGAGTTTCCCGCGGTCGGAGTCCCCGTGGACATAATTGTCGTCGTCTATGTCGTTTACCGTTTCACGAAGCGAACCGACACAAAACCGGAACCGTTCTCAACTGCGTTCCCGTTAGGACTGGGAAATCTTCCGGGTCGGCCTGAAGGCTTTGCTCGGGCCTTCGAGCAACTGCGTAAATTCGATCCTAACTTCTCTGAAATTGTTTTTTCGGATTTTTGTTACTCGCTTTACGCGAAAGCTCAGGATGCGCGCGGCCATGGAGCGAGCGCGCTGGATCAATTTTCGCCTTATCTAAGCGATTCCGCGCGCCATATGTTAGTGCAGCGAAACCCGAGCGATCTGCTGGAAGTGAAGGGAACGATCATCGGCGGGGTGAAAATCGCGGAAGTACGCGGACTCGATACTCCCATCGTGAACATAAGCCTGGCCTTTGAAGCAAATTACACCGAGGTTCTGGGCGTTAAAGGCCGCCCGCCGACTGAGATGACTTACTATGTTCGCGAACGTTGGGAACTCCAGCGCAAGCGCGACGTGCTATCTCCGCCTCCGGCGAAGGCAACGGCCCTTCATTGCCCGCGCTGTGGTGCGCCACTACAAAGAGACACGGTTGGGGCGTGCGCATTTTGCCGTACGAAGATTGATAGTGGCGAGTTTCAGTGGTACGTGCGGGGGATAGCCCTGCTCAATAGCGAAGCAAAAGGCCCGTTGCTTACTTCTGATGTTGCAGAAAGTGGCACTGAACTTTCCAGCGTTTTGCAGCCAAACTTTGGAAGTATTCGTGCCCAGTTTGAATTAAATAATCCAACATTTTCGTGGAGCGAATTTGAGTCGCGCGCCCGTCTGATCTTCGACGAGTTACAAGCCGCGTGGTCAACTTTGAATTGGGAAAGAGCGCGCCCCCACGAGACCGACAACCTTTTCCAGATGCACCAGTATTGGATTGAGGCTTATAAGCGGCAGCACCTCAAAAACATTCTTGACCAATGCACGATCTCCGGGGTGCAACCGGTAAAAATCCAGGCGGACGCGTTTTACCATGCGATCACGTTGCGAATCTGGGCGCGAGGCTACGACTACACGGCAGATGACCGCGGCAATATTGTCAGTGGCTCCAGGACTAGTCTAAGAAGTTGGAGTGAATACTGGACGTTTGTTCGCAATCGCAGGGCTAAAGGGGCGGCGGCCCGCGCAGACTTGAATTGTCCAAACTGCGCCGCGCCATTGAAAGTAAACAATGCCGGCGTTTGTCAATTCTGCGGTGGAAAGATAACCTCGGGAGAGTTTGATTGGGTACTCTCAAAGATTGAACAAGATGAATCCTATGCGGGCTGACATCCAATTCAACAGGCGTAACATCGAATCGCCTCGAAGATAATCGAAACTCGAATGTCCGGAAAATACCTTTAAATGGAGCTTTCTGTGAAACGTAGTCTACTCCTGCTTTTACTTGTCTGGTCTCTGCTTGCAAATTCGGCAGTGAACCCGGAAGCCTTCGCAGCGCAGCGAGGAATCGCTCAGCAGCCGCGAACCAGTGGACAGCGGCGACAAACGGCAGCTGCACCTGCGCGTTTGCCGCAGGCTCAACTTGCTAATCACATACTTGCAAACGGTTTCGAAATAATCGTTTTGGAAGACCATTCAATTCCCCTTGTCACTATCGAGTTGGCAGCCAAGAACGGTTCATACACCGAGCCGCCGGAGCTAAATGGACTGTCGCACCTCTACGAGCACATGTTTTTCAAGACTAATCGGGCAGTCGCGAACCAGGAAGAATACTTGCGTAAGATTGGACAGTTGGGCATTGCCTACAATGCTTCGACTCGCGAAGAGGTGGTGAATTACTTCTTCACTACGACCAGCCCAAACCTGCGCACGGCGATGCAGTTTATGCGCGACTCCATTCGCTATCCGCTATTTGATGAGCGCGAGTTTGAACGGGAGCGACAGGTGGTAATCGGCGAGATCGACCGCAATGAGTCAAACCCTTATTTTTATCTTAACCAGGGTGTAACCGAACGGCTCTTCCCCAAATTCAGAAGCCGAAAAAATCCCATCGGCAGCCGTCAAACTGTATATGCGGCCACGACCGAGACCATGCGATTGATTCAGCAACGCTATTATGTGCCGAATAACTCTGCCCTCGTGGTTACCGGCGACGTAATGCCCGAAGAGATCTTCAAGATGGCGCAGGAGTTTTACGGCGAGTGGCCGCGTCGCGAGAAGGATCCGTTTGTTGAATTTCCTCTCGTAGAACATCCGCCGCTTGCGAAAAGCGAGGGCGCAGTGATTATTCAACCCGTACAGAATGTGATCGTTGCCATTTCGTGGCATGGCCCTTCCATTGGTAAAGACGATGCTTCGACTTATGCCGCCGACGTCTTCTCCTTCATTCTTACTCAGCCCAACTCGCGTTTTCAGCGAGCTCTGGTTGATTCGGGCCTTACCACCGGCGCGACCATAGGCTATTACACGCAACGCAACGTCGGACCTATACAAATCCTTATTCAGACAACTCCAGAGAAAGCGCAGGCGGCGATCAAAGCTATTTACAACGAGGTGGCGCATTTCAATGACAAGGACTACTTTACTGATGACCAACTGGAGAGCGCGAAGGCTTTGTTAGAGGCTGATGATCTCTATTCACGCGAAAAGTTGAGCGAGTATGCACATACACTCAGCTTCTGGTGGGCCTCAACAGGGCTGGAATACTTTCGTGGTTATCTGCGACGCTTGCGAGCCAGCTCACGGGATGACATCAGCCGATACGTAACCACCTACATCCAGGGAAAACCTCACATCGCATTGGCACTGCTTTCAGCCGAAGCTCAAGAGAAAGTTAAGCTCCAGGCGGACGAGTTGATAGGTAGATGAAAAGCATAATAAGAATATACCGACTTGTACTTATGCACGTGCATGGGAAAACGACAGATACATGCGCGAGAAAACCTCAGGATAAGAGAAGACAAACGGGTAAATTTGCTTCGGCCTTCTTCCTGATCTCTACGTTGATTCTGGGGGCCGCTCCGGCTTCCCTCACGAGAGGACAGGATAGGACGCAGGATAAACAGCCTGCATTGGCCGGCAGTTTGCAAACCGCGCAAAGCCTGGTTGCCAAGCAGGGTGCGCTGGTCAGCGAGTTTGAAGTTGACGGCTTGAAAGTTTTGGTGAAGCGCCGTGAGGGAAGCTTGAGCGTAGCGGCCGGACTTTTTATAAGAGGCGGTTCACGAAACATTACGGCTGCGAATGCCGGCATTGAAGCTCTAATGCTTGACGCGGCGACCGAGGCCAGCGCCTCCTTTCCACGCGCTCGCATGCGCGATGAACTGGCCCGCATGGGAACCGTAATCAGCTCCAGCGTTAACAATGATTACTCGGTTTTGTCGCTTCGTTGCACGCGACCTAACTTTGATCGCTCATGGCAAGTGTTTACCGACGTTGCCCTCCGCCCCTCCTTTACCCAGGAAGACGTTACCCTGGTTCAGGAACGTCTTGTTGTCTCTCTACGCGACGATACCGACGATCCTGATACTTATCTCCAACGCCTCCAGGAACGCGTTGCATATTCCAACCATCCTTATCTAAACCGCGTTGAAGGGACGGAAGAATCTGTAAGTCGATTAACTACGGAAGACTTGCGCCGCTATCATCGAAAGATGTTGGAGACCTCGAGGCTGCTGCTTGTGATCGTGGGAGATTTGGACCTGACAAAAGTCAGGGCGCTAATCGCCTCGAAATTCGGCAAATTACCGCGAGGCGTTTATCGGGGCGCGCCGATTCCGCAGTTAGCCTTTGACAAATCCACCGTCGATATAACGCCTCGCAATTTACCCACAAACTACGTCCAGGGACTCTTCACTGCTCCGTCACCAAACTCGCCTGATATTTATGCGATGCGTATCGCGAGTTCAATATTGCGTGATCGCGTTTTTCAGGAAGTGCGCGCAAAAAGAAATCTTTCCTATGCGCCTGATGCTTTCTTACGAAATCAAGGTGCGAACATTGGTGGTATTTACGTGACTGCGGTAGATGCTAATCAATCGGTCCATCTCATGCTCGAAGAGATCTCCCGTCTTCAAAGAGAACCTGTGAACGTTGAGGATATACAAGCGGCCGTCGCCCAATATTTGACCACTTATTACATGAACCAGGAGACCAATGCAGCGCAGGCCGGCGAGTTAGCTCAATATGAGTTGCTCGGTGGTGGTTGGCGGAACTCAGTTCTTTTCATCGAAAAACTAAGCGCAGTCGCGCCGGCAGAGGTCCAGCGAGTTGCCCAAAAATACATGCGCAACATTCGCTTTGTAGTGTTGGGCAATCCGAAAAACATTGATACGCATATTTTTACGGGTCAAGCGGGGGGATAAGGCAGACGGCAGTGGGCAGTAGGCAGTAGGCAGAAGGCAGAAGGCAGAAAAATAAACGGAAAAGGGCACTACGCGAGAGGAACTTCGTGGCGCCCTTTGTCTGCCTTCTGCCTTCTGCCTACTGCCTACTGCCTACTGCCTTCTGCCTACTGCCTACTGTCCTACCGCTCCAGGCGGGTTTCACGTGCAAATTTTTCGTAGAGTTTTTGATCCAGCTGGCGAAGAATTCGTGCCTGCGTTAATGCCAACCCCTCATTCCCACTCTCAAAATAGGCGACCGCCAGATTGTAGTGAGCGTCAGCGTTTCCGGGATTCAGGGCGGCCGCCCGGTTGTACGAGGTGATGGCTTGGCCCATTCTCCCGGCGTAGTAATAGGCGTCGCCCAGCTTGTTGTGTATTTCTTCTGAGTCGGGCTTAAGTTGGAGGGCGCGCTGGTAAGCCCGAATGGCCTCCTCATTTTTACCCTGCTTCACTTTGCAATAGCCAACCTGCACCCAGGCATCCGCGCGCCTGGGATTTCTGTTTGCCGCAGATTCGAAATAACCAATAGCATCGTCGTAATTACCCAACCAGAGAGACTCCAGGCCTATTCGATAGGAAGGGTCCGCTACCTCACCGTTTCTATCCTTCGCAAGTACCGCTGCCAGCGGACGCAATTGGCCCGGTCGCAGTTCCCCGACTCGCGCGGCACCAATCGCCAGGTTGATATTTTGTCCATTCGTCACTTTAATCGTAACTACGCCAACAATCTGGCCCTTGAGGTTAAAAACGGGACTGCCGCTGTTGCCGCGAGAAATCGGGGCCGTGATCTGAATGATCTTGCCGACGTTTGGCACCTCCCGAACCGCCGAGACAATGCCGTCAGTCACTGAACCTTCTAGTTTCAGTGGATTACCGATCACAAAAATGGTTTCTCCTTCATCAGGCAAAACCTGCGCTAGCTCGCTTGCGCGCGAGTGATCGGGCGGTGTTTCCACGCTGAGGAGCGCCAGGTCGCCTTCTTCGTCCACGGCCAGTGTTCCGGCTACAGGGAATACTTTCCCTTTTCCGTCGAGCGTCTTAATTTCACATCGGCGAGCTCCGCGTATAACGTGAAGGTTTGTGACCACCTGGCCGGGTCGCAGGAAAAACCCACTACCCGTGGTCAAGGCTTCGCCCCTGGCGTCATAAGTTGCAATCGCCACCACCTGGGGCTTAACGCGCCTGACGAGATCCGGCAGACTCTCCTGGGAAAATATTGGTTTGACCGAGAAGATTCCTACGGCTATCAGCAGCAACTGGGGGAAGATGCGTTTGATCATAGTTTTCTGTTGTACGCGACTTACTTCTTCGTCGATAGGACCGAAACAGCTTGCTTCGGCATTTCTTGCAGGTAACTGTCAATATAGGAAGCGTCGACGGAATCAGAGTAGTAACCCTGACAACCCATATTAACTCAAGGAAAACTCCACCGGGTAGCAATTTGGGGGGAACTGCGGGAGGGGCACGGCTCGTTCCTGCAGCCCCACTAAGTCTTAATTCCTTCGAAACAAACGGGAAAGCGGGATAATAACCCCTGCCCTGAACAAAAAAAAGGCCGCCATTTTCGGCGGCCTTCAAGCTCTGGTATGGTTTGTAAGACTATTTAGCGATTTCGACCCAACCCACGCTTGGACCGGCCGGTGAACTCATTTCGTCTTCGACCGTCACTAACAATCCAAAATCCCTCAGGGCTGTTTCTGAACGTATCTCAGCTTCGTTACGTCCGGCGGCATTTACGATCTGCCCCAACTTCACGAACTTGTTGTCAGGTGAAACGGCCCACACGACATAGGTTTTTCCTGAAGGCGCTTCCTTGAGTTCATGGAAGCGAAGCTTCACTTGGGTTGGACCATCTTTGCGCGGCACGATAAAGACGTTTGCGCGCGCGCCGGTCATGGCACCAGAAAAATTGACTTTCATGTGCGTGTCAGTGCCTCTACGGAAACCGGGTATGTTGAGCATGGGCACTTTATACGATGTTGCCGGCGTTACACCGCTGGTCGTCGTAGCTGATACTCGTTCACCAACAGGCGCGCCATCACGTTCGCCGTGACTTGCATACGGAACCACTGCGAAGCCGGACGGTACTGCACTGCGGAAAAACACTTTCGTGCTGGGATCGTAAGTCGTCAGACTGCTTTCCGGCGAAGCAATCAGCATGAACTTGTCAAGTGGAGTGGTCGTCGTGAAAGTGCCAAGGCCATTGTTGACGGTGATGGGTCCCAGTGATCTGGCAACTCCCGCCGCGTCGACTGCATAAAGGTTGAGCGTCGTCAGATCGTTTGGCAACCCCGATAGGTTTAGTCTGATTGTCGTCCCATCATCGGCGCGGAGAATTGTGGCCCTGCCGGTTGCGCCGGGGATCGTGACAGGGTTCAGAGTGACAATTGTTTCCTTGCCGACCGGATACTCGATCACGGTGTAGGTCCCATCAGGATTTTGAATTGTCTTCGTGACAGTCTGTTGTGCTGCGACGAACGCAGCCGTTGAAAAAATCAGTAGCGCCGCCGCTAGAATCGAAATGCGTTTACTCATAGTTTGTCTTGCTCCTTCTTTCTGTCCCTAAATTGTGCTTGGGGGTGATACAGGATAGTCCAGCTAAGAGCATCGCAAGGATTATGCCAATTTATTAAAGGGGGAGTTCTAACCAGTTTGCGCAAGATCGTCGCTTTTATTACAAATTTGCAGAGAAAAGGAGGAACTGGCGATACACAACGATACAGTGTGTATGTCCTCTTTTCGGATTTACGAATGGAAGATTAGTAGCTGTGTAGCTCAAAAATCGCCTTCGCCACATCAGCTGCTTGCGGCAGAATCGTATCTTCGAGTTGTGGAGCGTAGGCGACGAAAGTATCGATAGCGGCAACCCGCATCACGGGAGCGTCGAGGTATTCGAAGAGCTCACCTGAAATACGTGCGGCAATCTCAGCGCCATAACCAAACGAGAGCGAATCTTCGTGACTGACAATAACTTTGCTGGTTTTCTTTACTGTCGCCACGATCGCGTTCCAGTCGGAAGGTTGCAGGCTGCGCAGATCGATGACTTCCACGTTGATGCCCTGTTGTTCAGCTTGTTTGGCAGCAACCAGGGAGCGCTGGACCAGAGCGCCATAAGTAATAATCGAAAGGTCCTTACCTTCACGAACGGTTTTGGCCTTACCGAAGGGAATCATGAAATCATCAGGCGGATACTGCGATTTGTTGTAAGCCTGGCGATATAGATGCTTATGCTCGAGAAACATTACCGGGTCGTCTGCTCGAATGGCCGTCCGCAGTAAACCATTTGCATCAAGTGCGTTCGAGGGATAGACGACACGAAGCCCGGGAATCTGCGTGAACGTGGAAACACCAGACTGCGAATGATAGACGGCACCTCCTTTTAAGTAGCCGCCGACCGGAACACGCATGACTACGGGAGCTTTCCATTCGCCACCAGAGCGCCAGCGCATTACCGCCAGCTCATTGCGAATCTGGTGCATCGCAGGCCAGATGTAATCGAAGAACTGAATTTCTACCACGGGCTTTAGTCCGCGCGTGGCCATTCCGATGGCACGACCGACGATGTTGGCTTCCGCCAGCGGGGAGTTGAAAACGCGCGCGCTGCCAAACTTTCGCTGCAGATTCGCCGTAACCTTGAAGACTCCGCCTTTGCCTTTTACTTTGTCGAGGAATTCCTCTCGCGAACAATCGGCTACGTCTTCGCCAAATACTATGACGCGTGCATCGCGAGCCATCTCCGTGTGCAGGCAACGATTGATCAAGTCGACCATAGTGCCGGCATTTCCCGAGAGTTGCGCGCCCTCCTCGGTGTCAAATTCTTTCGACGCCGGATCTACCTCAGGTGAGTAGACGTGAAGCATGACGGTTTCGGGAGCGGGCTGAGGACTTGCGAGCGCCTGGTCGGCGGCCTCATTGATCAAAGCGTCGATCTTGTCCTTTATCTTTTGCAGTCCGCTGTGATCGACCAAACCTTCATCGATTAAGACAGCGGCAAAGCGCTTGACTGGGTCGCGTTCAGCGTCAACCGTGCGCTCTTCATCCGGGCGATAAAGACGTTCGTCATCGGAGAGCGAATGCGAATAGGGCCTAATTACTTTCGCATGAACAAGGGCCGGACCCTTGCCTTCGCGGCAATAATTCACCGCCGCGCTCAGCACGTTGAGCGATTCGAGCACGTCGGTGCCATCGCATCGCTGGAGGTAGAGATTCGGAAAATTTTCGATAAGGCGGGAAACGTCGCCGCCGGCAGTTTGCACCTCCACAGGTACGCTGATCGCATAGCCGTTATCTTCCAGCAGGAAAAGCACCGGCAACTTTAAATTGCAGGCGGTGTTAAGCGCTTCCCAGAACTCTCCCTCGCTACTCGTTCCATCTCCGAGCGAAACGTAAACCACTTCATCTTTCTGGAAGTTTGCAGCGCGTTTCTTCAACTCTTTAATCAATTTAAACCGGTAGCCCGCTTCGGCGCAGCCGACGGCTTGCAGTAGCTGAGTGCCAGTAGGGGAAGACTGCGAAACGATGTTGAGTTTTTTGTGTCCCCAGTGTGAGGGCATCTGCCGGCCGTGGGAGTTTGGATCCTTTTCGGCCCCCACTGCCGACAGCAATTGTTCGAGCGGCGTCATGCCGAGCTGGAGACAGAGTGCGCGGTCGCGATAGTAGGGATAAAACCAGTCGTAGCCTGGCTTCAAAACCATGCCTGCGGCAACCAGCACTGCTTCATGACCCGCGCCGCTAATCTGAAAGAATATTTTGTTCTGGTTCTTGAGTTGGATTTCCTTATCGTCGAGCCTGCGAGAGAGATACATCGTACGAAAAACTTTGAGCATCTCTTCGCGTGAGAGCTGCGGTGAGATATTGGGGCGCTCGCGTTTTTCGCGCTGCCGTTGTTCAGTAACAAGGACAGGTTGAGATGGGGGTTGAGTGACAGGCTTAAATGTCGGTTTGGGATCCTCTTCTTGTGCAGTCTGAGGGGCCATTCGCGAAGCAGTTCCTGTTTGGGCTTTTTTCTCTTCTGGAGCGGCCACGCCTTTAGCCACTTCGGTTTTGGTCTTTGGTACAAGTTTTAGAACTTTTGTATCGCCCATAATCATTCAGCGCAGCTGCGAGGCGGAGAGAACGTCTATATACCGAAGCTACTAAAAGACTCTAAAGCTCCGTCGGGAACGAAAGGTTTTCCTGAGGCCCATTCAATGGCTAAACACCAGCACTTAATACGAACGATAAACATCTCCTGCCTACCGACACACTCAGAACTCTTCCACAATCATTCGATACTCTTCTGCCATTGAGGGATGTCCGTGTGAGATGGCCGCCTGGATGCCGCGTTGATAAGTCTCTCTGGCCTTGTCGCGTTTACTAGCTTTCTCATACGCTCGCGCCAGCATTCCGAAGGCATTGCCTTCGTCATCCGCAATCCCCAGATACCGCTCGAGAGTTTCGATCATCTCCTGAGTTTGGCCAGCCTTCTCATACTCTTTGGCCAAGCCAAACAAAATGCTGCTGTTGATGGGATCACCCGCCAGCATTTGCTTGAAGATGTCGATACGGGATGCGGTCATACTGCAAGTGAGCAGTTAGCAGTGAGCCGTGAGCAGCAAAAACAGACTGCTTACCGCTTACCGCTCACTGCTTACCTCCTGTGATCAGCTTTGCAATCGTTTGCAACTGCATGTTGGAGGTGCCTTCGTAAATAGCTCCAATCTTCGAGTCGCGCCAATATTTTTCTACCGGATAATCTTTGACGTAACCGTAGCCGCCGTAAAGTTCAATGGCCAGTGAACTAATTCGCTCGGCTGCGCGGGATGAAAAGAGCTTGGCCATTGCAGCTTCCTTCACGAAGTTCATTCCCGCATCTTTCATGCGCGCTGCGTTGTAGACCATCAGTCGCGCTGCTTCCAGCTCCGTAGCCATCTCAGCAATTTGAAATTGCACACCCTGAAATTGGTTTATCGATTTGCCAAACTGTTGTCTTTCTCCGGTGTAGGCGACAGTAGCATCCAGCGCACCGCGCGCGATGCCGATCATCTGCGCGCCGATGCCGATGCGTCCTTCGTTTAGAGTCTCAATGGAAACTTTGTAGCCCTTGCCCGCTTCCCCAAGCACGTTTTCTTTGGGCACCTTGCAGTCCACCAGTATCAATTCCGTTGTTGAAGAAGCGCGAATACCAAGTTTATTCTCTTTTTTGCCGACTGAGAATCCGTCGAAATTCTTTTCAACGACAAATGCTGTAATGCCGCGATAGCCGGCATCCGGATTCGCATTAGCGAACAATACGAATATCTCAGCTTCGTTGCCGTTTGTAATCCACAGCTTTTGGCCGTTCAGCAAATAGTGGTCGCCTTTATCCGCGGCGCGAGTTTGCATTGCGAAGGCATCCGATCCCGAACCTGCTTCACTAAGGGCATAAGCCCCGACGCGTTCGCTTGCCAGCTGAGGCAGGTACTTCTTTTTTTGCTCCTCAGTGCCCCAGCGAATCAGCGCGTTATTTACAAGGGTATTTTGCACATCAACAAACACCCCAACCGAAGCGTCTACGCGCGAAAGTTCCTCGACCGCCAAAATCGCGGTGAAGAAAGATGAACCCGCTCCTCCAAACTCTTCCGGAGTCTCAATACCCATCAGGCCAAGATCGAAACATTGCCTGATGAGAGCAGGATCAAGTTTGCCCTGATCGTCCATCTCCTCGACGCGCGGTCGGAGTTCACCTTCGGCAAACTCACGAACGCTTGAGCGAAACATTTGCTCGTCTTCAGAGAGGGTAGTCAACGGACGACCAGCTAGCTCTTCAACGGCTGCTTGAGATTGACTCATCTTTAACCTGACTCGTCGCTGAGATGTTTAGTTGAACGCCTAGCATGATAATCAGGGCAGTAGTAAAAAGGCAAAAGCTAGCCTGACTAATCAAGCGCAACCCTGGGTTTTATTATCCGTCCGTCACGCATCATTGATACAGAACCGGGAGCGGTAGCGACGGGCCTGTAACCTCAGCCTCGCGAACCGACTTTGCGCTTTCTAAAGTGGAAAAATGAGCGCTGAAGACGGCTCGAGTGCTAACACCCGGTCGCTACCGCTCTCGGTTCCGTATTGAGCAGTGGTATTGCTTTGCAGAGGGTCAATGACAACTTCTATTCGAAAGATTCACACAGCCGCTTACATTGGGTGTCCATAAAACCCCCGAACGCACTTGTGTATTGCCGGAATCGTTTGACCGTGTGATAGGTTACTTTGTTCCTTCAATGCGCCAGCAGAGGATTAGTTGACTTGCAAAAAGATCCCCTAGCAAACGCTCCCCAACCCGGTCAGGCCGGCACCAGTCGGGCCAGAAATAGGAAATTAGCACGCTTCGGAATTCTCTTTGCGCTTCTTGGACTTCTGCTCTTCGCTTATTTTGTAAGAAAGGCCGGGGTCTCCGAAATCTTTGTCGGCATCAGGCGTCTGGGCTTCGGATTTCTCCTGATCCTCGCGATTTCGGTAATACGGCAAATCGTCCGGTCACTTGCGTGGACGCGCTGCTTTGAGGCTCCTCATACTCTTCGCTTTCGAGATGCTTTTGCCGCCAGAGTGATGGGCGACGCGCTCGGGAACATCGTTCCGCTGGCGAGCGCAGCTGTTTCCGAACCTTCAAAAGCTGCGTTCGTTACCGACCGCGTGCCGCTAATAGCCAGTATTTCGGCTCTCGCGCTGGAAAATATTTTCTACAGTCTGTCAGTTGTCCTTTTGATCTTCTCCGGAACTGCGGCGCTGCTGCTGAGTTTCTCATTGCCAAAGCCTTTACAGTACGCAAGCATTGGCGCTCTGGTTGCGACACTTGTGATTGCGGCGCTAGGTTACCTCGTCATTCGCAAACAGTGGAAATTTGTAAGTGGTCCAATGTCGTTTTTTCAGAACCGGGGAATTGGGCGCGGATGGATTGAAAAGGCGATACCTCGCGCGCAAACTGTCGAAGATCGCATCTACGGTTTTTACGATAGAAACCGCAATCGGCTGGTAGCCATATTCCTTTTCGAAATTTGTTTCCATTTGGCCGGTGTCGCCGAGATTTACGTCACGCTTTCTTTTATAAGCGAGCTTGTCGAGCCCACTTTCCTTACGGCGTTCATCCTCGAATCCGTTAATCGTGTCATCAATGTGGTGTTTAAGTTTGTGCCTTTCCGCACGGGCATCGACGAAGCGGGGACCGGAATGCTTTCGAAGGTTCTCGGATTTACCACCGCTATTGGCGTAACGCTGGCAATCGTGCGCAAAGCACGCGACATTTTTTGGACCTCAATCGGCGTGACGCTGATCATTCGCAGAGGATTATCGCTTAGAGGACTGAAAGAGCCAGACGGCAGCAGCAGTATGCAGGAGCAGGAGCAGGAGCACGAGTCAGTAGCAGTGGGCAGAGGTAGGAGCAGGTACTAATCCCTGGCATATCACTGCAATTAGGTAAATTGTCTATTCGGGCGACCTGCTCCTACCGTCGTCTGGCTACTATTCGTAGGCCAGAGCGCTCACAGCGTCGAGGTTGGACGCGCGAAGAGCCGGATAAAGTGCCCCGAAGGCTCCGCCGAGAATTCCAATCGCAGCAGCGGTGATTGCCCAACCCCAGCTAAATTCAAAGAAAAGTCCATAGAATTGGTGGATCAAGTAGCCGGCTGCAAAAGAAAGCGCAAAGCCCACAATCAAGCCGACCGCGCTAATTAATAGCGCCTCAGACTCGATGATGAAAACAATATAGTGTCGCGATGCCCCGAGCGCTTTCAGGATACCTATTTCGCGTGTGCGCTCGGTGATTGTCGTGTACATCGCCAACATCACAACCAGTGCGCTTACCACAGCCGCGAGTCCAACCAGCACGCGCAGGAAGACACCAAGGTAGGGAATGTTTTTCTCTATACTCGTAAACAAGTCGCGGGTGAATTGAATCTTGTTTCCCGGAAGTTTGGCGTCGATTCGTTTTGCTACTTCGAGTTGCTCGTTAGGATTATGAACTTTGACCAGGATGTAAGTGCACCGTCCGGGCGACTCCAAAGCCTCCTGCATGGCCTCCAGGGTCATCTTTACGCGCGCGCCCGACTCCGGTGAGTAAACTCCTGTAATCCGGTATTCCTTATCGCCAAAAAGTCTAAGCGTGCTGCCTGCATGCAGCCGATTGTTCCGCGCTTTTGTTTCGTCAATAATGATCTCATCGATCTTTTGAGGCTGACTTCCCGAGACAAGATGAATCTGGTTGACTCTGGCGAATGGCTCCCATTCCACCCCTTCTATCTGCTCAAAGCCCAATCCGCGGTTGCCCTGAAACACGTATCTAATAACGGGAAGTGCTTCTTCAACGCCTTCAATTTGTTTCAGACTTTCCACATACTTGGTGCTAAGGTTGGCAGTAGAAGCCGTCAGCTGCATTGAGCCCGGTCGCGTGAAAATGATTTCCGCGCGAAGGTTTGAAGCACGCCGCTGCAAATCGCTGGACATGCCGCGCGCCAGTCCGGTGAACAGCATCACCAGGCAAACCCCCAGCGCGATACCCGCAACGCTCACTAACGTGCGAATGGGTCGTTGCCGAATGTTAGAGACTATAAGATTATCCATGCGGTCCACAACGATAAGACATTTTCGTAAAAGCTACCAATGAGTGAAGCCCGGTCGTTTGATTGAGAAACGTCTGGAACAGTTCCCAGTTGCATTACACTTTTCATCAAGGGGTTTGTTCAAGTTGCTGGAAAACAACAGCGCTAAGTCTTCCATTCAAGCACAGGCGGAGACTAGCAGCCGCTCCTCGCTGGAGAATTCTGAGCCTACGCAAAGTGTCCGGAGGCCTTCAGGCGGATTCGAGTGGGGCGTCATCGGTACACTGGCAGTACTCATCCTGGTGGGCTTCGCATTGCGTGCCAGCCACCTGGGTGCTATCGGTTTCGCGGAAGACGAGGTGAATAAAGTGGAGGCAGTGGAGTCGTATGAGCGAGGCGACATCACCGCGAACGCTGAGCACCCGATGCTGATGAAAGCTTTAATGTTCGCTTCGCTTCGAGTGGGGCATGCATTGCAGGGGGCTGGTAAATCACAAAGAGACGAAATATTGTTTCGTCTTCCCAATGTCATCTTCGGCGCCCTAACGGTCATACCACTGTTTCTTTTGACCGCGGCTTTCTTTGATCGTTGGACCGGACTGATAGCGGCTGGATTGTGGAGCGGCGGCATCAACGCCATCACTTTCAATCGCGTCGGCAAAGAAGACACGTTGCTCGTCTTCTTTATGCTCCTGGCATTCTACTTTTACGCGCGTGCGAAGCAGACTAGCACCAGAAACGTTTCGCTAAGACGGCGAAACTACGTGTTGGGCGGGCTGTCGTTTGGTTTGATGCTGGCATCAAAATACTTTCCTCACTACCTCGGCCTGAACATGCTTTATCATCACAATTTTCATGTGCGGAAACGTGAGTCGGGAGAACCTCCCGGCAATACACCGCCAATTTTCTATATCGCCCTGGTAGTCGCCTTTCTTATCGCCAATCCTGCAGTGTTAATGCCTCAAGTCTGGGAATATTTGAACGCTTACATGGGCGAGCGGCTGTTGGTTCACACGGGCTATCTTTTTGCTGACCAGCTCTACAAAAACAACATTTCAAGTTCCCCTTTCTGGGGCACGCCTATATATTTTTATCTCTTATTTATGGCGATCAAGATCCCTCTGCTGGTGCTCGCCTCGTTCCTTATGGGAGTTGTCGTATCGATGAAACGCTGGCGACATCCAGGTTCTGCGTTTGTCCTTTTTATGTTTTTGTTCTGGATCGTTCCCTATTCATTGATGGGCGCGAAGTGGTTGCGCTACACACTTTCGTTAATGCCTTTCGTCTACATGCTCTCAGCAATCGGGGTTGTTGAAGTAATTAGATTTATTTCCAGATCCCTGAACAATTCAAAGCAAACTCGGGCGATGGTCGCCGCAGCGTGCGTCGTCATTTTTCTTGGATTGCCGGGGTGGACCGCATATTCCGCTGGTCCACATTATGCCCTTTACACAAACGCGCTCGTCGCGGAAAAGGTAGGACACTTTTTCCCGCACGACGAGTTTTACGACGACGGTCTGCGCGAAGCGATAAAGTTTGTCTGCGAAACAGCGCCGCCCGGCGCCATCATAGCCCATGAGACGCCTGCCACCACTCGCTATTATCTCGCAAAGTTTGGGCGTACGGACCTGAACTCAAAAGCTATATCGGCTCCCGATTTTGATGTGGGAAACATTCCCGGCCGCGTTTACATCATAATTCAGCGCGGCCGAACATACTTCGAAAATCGCGACAAAATTGTCCTGGTTCGCTCGACCTTCAAAAAGGTTCATGAAGTTTCGGTTAATGGAATGACCGCGGCTCAGGTATTTCTAAATCAACCTAGGTAGGCGCCACTGGCTTCTATGGACAGGTGGACTCAAATTATGAAATCAAAGAAACAAGCAATATTTCCTCTTTCGGTAATCGGACTTGCGTTGATTCTGACGCCCTTTTCCTCGAACGGCCAGAGATCTTCGCCCAAACGCCTGCAAATCGTAATTCTCGGGACTACAGATTTGCACGGTAATCTCTTTCCAGTCGATTACTACACTAACAAGCGAGACAATCGGGGATTGGCAAAAATCGGTACTCTCGTAAAGCAGGTGCGCAAAGAAACCCCCAATGTTGTGCTGATCGATTCCGGGGATACGATCCAGGGAACTCCCCTCCAGTATTACCACAACAAGAAGAACAACCAGCCGCCGGATCCGATCATGCTGGCGATGAACGCGTTGCACTATGATGCGATGACCGTCGGTAATCATGAATACAACTTTGGCTTGACGGTGCTTGAGAAAGCTCGCGGTGAAGCGAAGTTTCCGTGGCTGTCGGCCAACACCTACAACAAAGGAACAAACCAGACTCACTACAAACCCTATATCGTTAAAAATCTTGGCGGCGTGCGCGTCGGGGTGTTGGGACTGACCACACCGGGAGTTCCAACCTGGGAAAACGTGCCGAATTATGTGGGGCTGGAGTTTCATGAACCTTTGAACGAAGCTAAGAAGTGGGTTCCGGTCTTACGCGAACAAGAGCGCGCAGATGTGGTGGTTGTAGCGATGCACATGGGTCTGGAGGAAGATATACGCACGGGTGAGATCAATCCCGGGCAAGTGGCGAACGAAAACCAAGCCATCGCGATTGCGAGGCAGGTACCCGGTATCGATCTCATCTTTATGGGCCACACTCATCGTGAGGTGCCATCGCTTTACATCAACGGCGTGCTCCTCATTCAAGCAAACCATTGGGGGCGGCACCTTGCTCGTGCTGACGTCTATTTAGAAAACGATGGCAGCAAGTGGCGCATTTATGCTCGATCTGCTCGCACAATTGCCTCGGACGACAAGGTTGCTGCTGATCAGGAACTGTTGAAACTGGGAGAGCCTTATGACCGTGAGACTCAGGCGTGGCTGTCACGTGCTATAGGCGAATCTTCGGCGGAGCTGACGGCCGCTGATGCCCGCTTTCGCGATACAGCGATCCTGGATTTGATTCAGCGGGTTCAACTGGAAACAGGCAAGGCCGATGTGTCGATGGTAGCCAGCTTTAATCCGGAAGCGCGGATAGCCAAAGGACCGGTCACAGTTCGCGACATTGCCGGACTTTATGTTTATGAGAATACGCTCGTGGTTTTGGAAGTAACCGGCCAGCAGTTAAAAGATGCGCTCGAACATTCAGCTAAATATTTTCGCGCTTATGAGCCGGGAAAATCGGCAGCGGATCTGGTGAATGAAAAGATCCCCGCTTATAACTTTGATATTGCCGAGGGAGTAACCTACGAGCTCAATATTGCAAAGCCCATCGGCCAGCGAATTGAAAAACTTCAATTCCGTGGCAAAGCGGTGGCCCCAAATCAGAAGCTTCGCCTGGCCACAAACAACTACCGCGTGAATGGCGGTGGCGGATACACCATGTATAAAGGAGCTCCCGTAGTCTACCGATCGAGCCAGGAGATTCGTGAAATGATTATTGACTGGGTTGAGGGCCACAAAACGATTCCAACGGAACCGAGCAACAATTGGCGGATCGTTCCCTGAAGATAAGGTCCCAAGTCCAAAGTCAGCTATCCGCAGATTACGCAGATTACACAGATGGGAAAACAGCAAAGGAGTCAGGCGTGTCCATCAGTAAACGAAATCGTTCAAACCCATTTTCAAATCAGTTCGCATTGCAGGCCATTATTATTTTGTCTTTGAAATCTGTGTAATCTGCGTAATCTGCGGATAGCTCACATTGGACATTGGACATTGGACTTTGGACATTGGACATCGACTGATCAGGAAAGCCAAAACGGCAACCCGGGGGCGTTGGGTTGCCGTTCTGGTTTCTACAATCAGCAGCGAACGGGCGTTCGCCTGCTGTTGCGCGGGGAGCCTACAGATTTAGCGAAGGGCCGCTACTTCCACTATTTCATAAAGGTTTTGGCCTGACTCGCTCTTCGGCGAAAGGCTTGCTAGTTCCCGCTCTATGGCGCGTTCTTGCCGCGACTTCAATAGTTGACGGCCTGTGCTGTCACCCTTCCAAACTTCGGCGAGAAAGTAGCGTTGACCATAGCGATGAAATACCAACCGGGAATTGGTCCTGGCTTTCTCTTCAACCGCATTCGTGAAGCGAATAGCGGAGTTCTTCGCATCAGCGCTCTGAATCAATATCGCACTGCCATCAGTGGTGGCGTTATTCACCGAATACTCGCCGGAAGGCATTGACTCACCGCCAACAACAAATTCGAACGGAATGTTGGCGACCATGCGATTTGCTGATTGGCCATTGGCAGACACAACTGCGGCTGCAAGCGCGAGTGTCATAATAAGCACCAACATCGTGAACCCTTTAAGAAATTCCTTTTTCATAATTCCTCCTCTTGCCTTTACGGCGCGTGGTCGAATCGAGCTCGACCTCTAACTTTGTAGTAAGCGGGTAATCCTTGGGGGATCGCTTCTTACCTGTAACAGCTCAACCCGTTTTCAAATGGCTCCAAGTCCGGGGAGCTATCTCGCTCTATTGCCATTCTCATGCCGCGACTTTTTCCGCGGGGCCAGGCTGTCTCACTCGTGTCGGTAATGTCAGTAGTTCTCAGTGATTAGCGTCATGCGCGGGTTTTGAAAGATTGCTGGTAAGTAGGGAACAGAGCGATTGAATGCCTATCCTTTTGGATAGCTGCGGTATCTGTTTAGATAGTTCTTGTAACGCGACAGTCTTCAACGATGGGTATCAGCCCGACCATGAGGGAGGGCGTCGGATCGGGGCAGTAGCCCGACCATTAGGGAGGGCGTCGACCACTCACTTCATCACGCAAGTGGTGATCAATCAGCGTAGAGTGCTCGTGGGGCGACGACGCCCTCCCTAACGGTCGGGCTACTGCCTCGCGACCGATCTATTG
>JBHEMV010000002.1:73789-77839 GCA_046262375.1 Pyrinomonadaceae bacterium | reverse complement strand
GAAGTTCAGAGTACAACCTTCAGGTTGCTGTTTGGTAACCACGCAAGCTAAAGCTTGTACTCAAAACTACTTCGCGGTAGCAACTGTGTTGGAAGTCGTTCGCGCCTTGCGCGCGTTGCGGGCGAGGGCGCCCGCGCTCCCAGTCAGAACGTTTGAGTAATTCGCCGGACTGTATTTGAAAGCCAAAATACGGCTGGTGTTTCCTTAGCGTGCCGCCGTTATCTTTTCCACTTGCTTAGGGTATTTTGTTTTGAGCTTTCTCAAACCATCTTTGACAACCCAGGCGGTGTGAGCATTCCCTCCCTTAGCCCACTCTGCGCAAACGCTCAGCACGAACTCGGGATGATAATTGCCCGCATTCCTCAGCAAATTGGCGATTGACTTCTTCACATAAAGATTCTGATCAGCTTTGAGCTTTGCGATTACGGGTAATACAAGCTCCGGTTTTTTTCGGGCAACGTCTCTCAATCCTTCGCTAGCTGTTCTTCTCACGTTTGGGTCGGGGTGGTCGGCCCAAAGAATCATCTCTGCGACAATGTCACCAGGCTTTTTCTTGCTAGCCTCTACCAGAATGCTTGCCGCGACCTCCCGCTCTTTCCAATCTTCGCTAGTCGCTAGCTTCATAATTTCGGGAAAAGACTGACGCGGGTCGCTAATAGCCTGCTTCACGATATCGCTCAGATCAGATAATTTATTGACCATGCTCGTTGCCCTCCTTAACGTTTGGCGTGGCGGAGCTGTCAACTACCAGGCTACCAGATAATCACGCAGCGCTTGATACATCAACTCAAAGGAATCGGCGCAATACAACACCGGCTGGTAATGTGTAGGGTCATAGTCCTGACGAGACGCGGCCTCCAGATCCAGCGGCCGCATTTCAGACTTATGCATCGCCTCCAATTCTCCTGCCGAAGACAACAATCCCGTGCCATAGGCTTTAACCTCGCCGTCTTCACGCAGCACCCCAAATTCAATGGTGAACCAATAGACGCGCGACAGGGAGTTCAATGCTTCTACAGAAGTTGTTCGTTTGACAGCCTTTCCAAATAAGCGATTTAGTTCAGCGAGTCTTTTGCTGGCTAACGTCGCGGCGTGACCAATAATTTCATGCACCACATCGGGCTCCGGTGTGTAGAGCGGCGTCGAATGATGTCGAATATACTGAGTGCAAAGAAACGTGCCGGAGGCTAAGGACTCCAGGAAGACACGCGGCTCAACAAGACCAGCGACTGGCTCAAGACAAAAGCCGCTGATTGCTTGTACCTTCTCGTTTATTTCGCGCAACTGCGGAATGCGATCAGGGGCAAAACCCAACTGCTGCACGCAAGCTAGATATTCCGCACAGGCATGTGCTTTTTGTGCCGGCTTAAGTGCTTCCCATATCATGCGCCAGACTTGATGTTCTTCTGTTGTATAAGGTGCATCCGGAATTACCTGACCTGTTTTGTACTGAAGCGCTATCTCAGCTATCTGATTTCGTCGCGCGCGATACTTCTGATCACGGAAGCCGGGATGGTCGGGATCCAGTTGAGCAATCCTGGTTCGGTCAGCGGTGCTTTCAAGGGCGTCAGCAGTAACCGGGCGCATGTCAGCGTGGTCTGCCAATAACGAACGTTTATGTTGTTCGGGCATTTGAGACCCTCGCTCGTGTCTTCTTAAACTCGTGACTTCTTAAATGGAAAAAAAAACCGGCCACTCTCCCGTCTCGAAGGAAAATGGCCGGTTCAAGACTCTGTTCTTAGTCGCTTAGATCATCACATCGAACAGCTATTCCCTGCCTCTCCCTCCGCGGAGAGCCGGCAATAATAATAGTAAGGATACAGACTGCTAAAGTTGTGAGTACGATGTTTCATGTCCGTTACCGAGACGGCGTTAGCTGCAGAACGGTAGCTTGCCTACTTTCAGCTTGTCAACATTAACTGGGAATCCGTAGTGGTTTAGTTTGCAATTAGTCTTCACCGCTGGCGCACAAGTGCGCTCTCTAAACGACGGAATTTTATTTTCTTTTCCGTTTAGAAAGCGGACTTGTCCGCCCACCTCGCACTGCACTGAAATCACATTTACTGAACGTTATCCTCGGAACGCGGGCGAGGGTGCCCGCCCAGTATATCAACTTTCAAGGGCGTTCGAATCTTGCATTTCCACGCGGCACTTTCCTTGCTTCAAAAATCGCAATACAAGTGAATTAATCCCACGGTGCCGTTTCGGGTGGTCCGTAAAGGGACATGTGCCTGCGACATTTGTACCGTATAGCTACATGAACAGTCGCTTTTCCAGGTGAAAGTTTTATCGAATCTTCTATTTGAGGTTTCAGACAATGAATAAAGCCGCCCGAAAGAAAGTGTCCAAAGTCTCCGATGTGAAAAAAGATCGTCAGAGTCGGTCCGTATGGATGGACACCGCGAAATTGCCGTTAGAGCCATCGCTAACGGAAAGAGTAAGTGCGGACGTATGTATCGTCGGGGCCGGGATTGCTGGAATGTCTACCGCCTACCTGCTTGCGCGTGAAGGCAAATCAGTTGTGGTGTTGGACGACGGGCCGGTTGGCGGTGGCATGACCGCAAGAACTACGGCCCACCTCGTCAACGCTCTGGACGATCGTTATTTCGAACTTGAGCGTCTTCATGGTGAAGACGGTTCTCGACTAGCTGCAGAAAGCCACACCGCGGCCATTAATGCAATCGAGGCTATCGTTGAGCAGGAAGGGATCAAGTGTGAATTCGAGAGACTCGATGGTTACTTGTTCGTTCCGCCGCGCGATTCCAAAAAGATTCTCGATGACGAATTGGAAGCCCTGCATAGAGCGGGCCTGACCGAAATCGAAAAGGTCGAGCGCGTCCCCTGGGATTCCTATGACACCGGCCCGGCGTTACGTTTTCCTCGCCAGGCTCAGTTTCATCCGCTCAAGTACCTGGCCGGGCTCGCGAAAGCTATAAAGGAAAAAGGCGGTCGCATCTATAACGAGACTCATGCTAATGAAATCGAAGGCGGCAAGAAGGCGCGAGTGGAAACAACCCGAGGCGGAGTGGTTACGGCGGACGCGGTTGTCGTAGCCACCAACACGCCGGTAAATGACTTGATCGCTATTCATACTAAACAAGCTCCTTATCAGACCTATGTGATCGGAGCTCGCATTCCGAAAGGTTCAGTTACACGGGGACTCTATTGGGACACGCCCGATCCGTATCACTATATACGAATCGAAACTGTGGGCAGAGGCGCCTCCGCGTATGACGTTTTGATCGTGGGCGGCGAAGATCATAAGACGGGCCAGCAGGACGACGCTAACAAACGCTTCAGTGCCCTCGAGCGCTGGACTAGCCGCCGTTTTCCGATGGTTGAAAGTATCGAGTATCGCTGGTCGGGAGAAGTCATGGAACCCGTTGACGGCCTGGCGTTCATAGGCCGGAATCCGATGGACAAGAAGAATGTTTTCATCGCCACCGGGGATTCCGGAAACGGGATGACGCATGGAACCATCGCCGGGCTGCTGTTGACCGATCTGATCCTGGGACGAAAAAGTCCCTGGGAGTCGATCTACGATCCATCGCGCATTACGCTGGGCTCCTTCTCAGACTTCGTCAAAGAAAACCTGAATGTGGCCAAGCAGTACACAGATCTCGTGGTTGCCGGCGATGTTGAATCAGTGGATGAGATCAAACCCGGTGCGGGCGCAATCATCTCAAGAGGATTAAGTAAGGTGGCAGTTTATCGAGACGCGAGAGGAGAGACACACGAGAGGTCGGCGGTCTGCCGCCACCTGGGCTGCATTGTCAACTGGAACACGCTGGAAAATACCTGGGATTGCCCCTGCCACGGCTCGCGTTACGATGCCTTGGGCCACGTCATCCAGGGGCCCGCTAATAGCGATCTGTCACCAGAGCAAACAGCAAACAGTAAACAGTAAACAGCCGGAAGATTCCAGGAGTGATCTCGAATCTCTCCGCATTAGTTGTTGACAGTATTGCTGTTCGTTATTCGCTATTCGCTCTTTACTGTTTGCTGCTTGCTATTGCTGTTCGCCCGCGCCTCGATGCGTATAAAGGCGCA
>JBHEMV010000002.1:71566-73691 GCA_046262375.1 Pyrinomonadaceae bacterium | reverse complement strand
CCTGTTTCGACAAGATCGAATCCTGCGTTCCTGTAGACATTGACCAGCACGGTGTTTATGTAGCTGGCATTTGATTCCGGCAGTCCCAGCCTGCTTAAGTTACCCGTTCACGCTGCTGCCATGTCGGCCTCACTGATATCAAAGTTCGCAGAAACCTTTTGCACATCATCATGGTCTTCGAGCGCTTCCATTAGCTTCAGCATTTGCTTGGCCTCGGTTCCCTCCAACCTTTTGTATTCCTTGGGAACCATTTCGACCTCAGCCAGCTGCGGTTCAACTCCTGACTTTTTGACGGCATCAAGCACACGGTCAAAATCGCCTGGAGAGGTTATGATCTCGAAATTGTCCTCGTCGTCGCGGAGATCTTCCGCCCCCGCATCAGTGACAATCTCAAACAACTCGTCTTCGGATTTTGCGTTTTTGGCGACCGCGATGTAACCCTTCTTCTCAAACATCCAACTCACCGCGCCGGCTGCGGCGAGGTTGCCACCGTTCTTAGAAAAGATGTGCCGAACCTCTGCCACTGTGCGGTTGCGATTGTCAGTCATTGATTCAATCAACAAAGCCACGCCGCCGGGTCCGTAACCTTCGTAAGTGATTTCTTCATAGTTAACGCCTTCTTCCTCGCCAGTGCCACGACGAATTGCCCGCTCGATTGTATCGTTGGGCATGTTGCCGGCCTTGGCGTCGAGAATGGCCTTACGAAGGCGAGCATTTCCTTCCGGATCGCCGCCACCGGAGCGAGCTGCCACCGTTATTTCCTTGATGAATTTTGTAAATAACTTGCCGCGCTTGGCATCGAGCGCGCCTTTCTTGTGTTTAATACTATGCCACTTCGAATGTCCGGACATTAGCCTCGGGTCCTTTTGGAATTAGCGCTGTCGGGTGTTGCAGGCTGGGAAATATATCACAGGAACCAGCCTCAGATTAACGCAGCCGGGCTGCGGTACTGGTGCAGTTTGCCTTTGCGACTCTTTGCGTCTACTTTGCGCGCTTTGCGGTTCCGCTGATTGTTTTACCGCAAAGCACGCGAGGGAATCGCAAAGAAACGCCAAGAGATGCAAGTTCAATCCAGCAAACTGAACCAGCACTCGGGCTGTAGAGTCTCGCCCATCGCCTCACTTCAGAATTCATGCGAAGAATAGAAGTGGCAGCCCACGCAGTAGCGTTCCTGCAATCGCGGCCTGGAACAGCCACAGGATAATAAATGCCACAATCGGCGATATATCAAAGGTTCCGAGCGGCGGCACCATGCGGCGCAATGGGCCAAGCAGGGGCTCAGTGGCATTCACAAGGAACCGCATCACACGATTTGTATAGCTAATCATTCCCCACGAAAAAACGATGCGGATAAAGATCAGCAATATGTAAAAACTGATCAACCCGTAAAGCACATAGCCTATAATTGGGATGATCGCATGCTCGCGAAGGCTGGTCAGAATCCCGGCAAGTGTGTTTGCTATGCTTGAAACAAGCTGCAACGAAAACCACCCCAACAAAATCGCCAACAGTATGGTAACTAGCGGTGCATACTTCGGCTCCACTCCAAGGCCTACAAGGCCGCGACGCACCGGACCGATTAAAGGATCTGTCAGACGGCGAATGTTAATCGCGCTCCAGCCAAAAGGATTCAAATCGGCCTGATTCGCGATCAAACGCAAGAGGGTTAACACGATGACACTGAGAATAACTGCAATAACTGCCCAATTAATAAACCAGTAGATTCGGCTGAGAATGATCATAATGTTAGTTCGGCAACTTAAGATTGTTTCGCGTGTATTACATTCTAGCTGCGTTCACCAAATATTGCAGTACCCACGCGCAACATCGTTGCTCCTTCTTCAATCGCAATCTCAAAGTCGTGGCTCATACCCATCGAAAGCTCGCCGGGACGTTGACCGAAATTACCCTGTTGCTTCAGTTGATCGCGCAACTCGCGTAATGTTTTAAAAAAAGGACGCGCGCAGGCGGGGTCTTCAAAGTAGGGCGGCAACGTCATCAATCCAATCAAGCGAAGTCGCTCACATGCGCCAGTAGCATCCAATATTTGCGGCAACTCGTGAGGGTCGATACCGGTTTTGCTTTTTTCGCCACCGAGATCGATTTGAATTAATACCGGCAGCTC
>JBHEMV010000002.1:0-71468 GCA_046262375.1 Pyrinomonadaceae bacterium | reverse complement strand
CTTGCGGCAACTCGTGAGGGTCGATACCGGTTTTGCTTTTTTCGCCACCGAGATCGATTTGAATTAATACCGGCAGCTCTTCTCTTCCCTCCTCCACGCACAAACGCTCCAAACGCTCCGTCAGGGAGACGGAATCAAGCGAATGGACGACCTCGAAAAGGCTGACGGCGCGACGTGCTTTGTTTGCCTGAAGATGGCCCACAAGATGCCATCGAGCACTCTGACGTCCCACTTCAACTATCTTTTCTTCTGCTTCCTGCACTCGATTCTCCCCAAGATCAGTCATGCCTAAACTGATTGCGGCCTTCAATGTTTCCACCGGGTGGGTTTTGCTAATTGCAATTAAGGTTATCTCGTCGGGCGAGCGATTACACTGGCGCGCGGCTACCTCGACTCTCTTGCGAACGTTCTCGTATCGCTCGCGCAAAGTCTGAAGTGTAGATAATTCTTCAGCCATGTTCGGAGAAATGAGATCGAGATAGAACTACCGGCTGGGTTGTCGATCCTCGCCCTTTACATTATCAGATCAAATCGCGCGGTGCACCGGCCAAATCGGTGCACAAAAATTTGTCCAACTGTAACGAAGACCCAGCCTGCGGAGCAGCCGATAGCGTAAAGCCTGGGGTGTAGCGTAGCGGAACCCCAGGACAGGAAATTGAAAACACCAGAGCCCGCGACGCGGGCGACAGCCTCATATCAGGAGAAAGGCTGTCACCCACTCCGTGGGCTGGCATCGTGTTTGTACCACTAACCTGGGGTTCCGCTTCGCTACACCCCAGGCCTTACGCTATCGCATGCTCCGCAGGCTGGACTCAGTATCGATCGTTGAAAGTCTGCTCGGAGAATCAATGTCGACTTTTTATGCAAAGCCATAGGACTGCCATGCTGGGGGGCCCCCTACGTTGAAACGGTTGTGTCATATCCTCTATTGCTTTGCAGCGCACTGAAGTGCGGTGCTAACGAGATTTCGAATTGACCAACCACCGCAACTGAAGGGTTTCTTGACACTCTTTAAACGCATTCGCATAATGAATTCACCGCATGCGGATGTGGCGGAACTGGCAGACGCGCAGGTCTCAGAAGCCTGTGATGGCGACATCGTGGAGGTTCAAGTCCTCTCATCCGCACCAGCATCTTCGCAAAGAAAGCGAGCCCGCTAACTACGGTGCTCGCTTTTTGCTTACCTTAATTTTTGGAACAAAGACAATTCCAAAGCGTCTAAAAAGTTGCCACAGGAACATCGCGCACGATGTTTCCGTAATAGAGAATAGGTTGAGGGCTTTCCAAAGGGGTGATATGAAGGCTGAACGAGCTGCCGCAATCGAAGCAGGAAGAAATCGACGATCGCAGAGAACCTCCGGGGCCGAGGTACCTCCGCAGTTGAGAATAGCTGAAAAGCCTGAACCAAATCGCTTACGGAACCTGGTAGACCTTGCCTCCGAGCTGGTAAGAGAAGCTGAAACGCTGGCCCATGACGAGCATTTTGCCGGCCAATCCAACAGGTTGGTCCTCAATGTTTCAGAGGGTATCGACTTCTATGCCGAGTTAGAGCAGTTCGAGACTTCTCTGATTAGGCTGGCCCTTGACGAAACAGGAGGGCATCAGGCCCGAGCCGCTCGCCTATTGCATATGAGACCCACCACACTCAACTCAAAGATCAAGTTGTACGGAATAGAATATTGATCTCGAAAAGCCGCGCCGGTTGAGGTTTAGCTCGATCCGAGACAATCAAATCGTATGGGCAATTTCCTTATCGAATACAGCTTTAGAGCCCTGTTCGCACGGATGTCGCATCCTTTTACAAGCATCGAATTGAGACTCTTTTAGAACAGAAGATGCGGCTGGTTTGTACCGCCAAAGGCGCTTTTCTTAGTTCTGTCAGTTCACTGCCTGGGAAGAATCGTCAGTGTGGACCTCGCGCCCATCGGAAACCGTCAGTTGCTGCTCGTCAAACAGATTTGAGTTAACAAGCGTCTGAACCCAATACTGCCCCGCCGCAGGAAAAGTCACATTAACGAAGAAGCTGATGTTATCGGCGAAACCGCCGGGGGTGATTTCGAAGCTCGTTGGTTGAGAGACTACGATAGGGTGCTGCCGGTCCGGCGTCAGTATCCTGACTTCAGACAGGTGCGTGCCCTCCCCACGCCAATGATTGACTACCGCAAACTTGATTAGAGAAACCGGTAACTGCTGCACCATGATATTTTGGAAAACCCCCATCAACGAAAGCTTGTTACCCGCCTCAAGGCGAACGTCGTCGCAGAAAAGCGTGTAAAGCAGCTCGAGTTTTTCATCTTTGTCTTGCGCGTCTATCATAAGATCTCCAATTCAGTGGGGTAGACATTCTTGTCTGTCATGATGTCCTTACTCCCTATTCAAGTGGAAATAAGTATAAACCAGACCGGCAGGAATGCCTGTCCTACTTCAACAACTTTCTAAAAGCTTCTTCATCGATGACGTTAACGCCAAGAGCATTCGCTTTCTCCAGTTTGGATCCTGCTTCTTCGCCTGCGATTACAAAGTCGGTCTTCTTACTGACGGAAGAGGTCACCCGCCCGCCGCGGTTCTCGATTGCCCCTCGTGCTTCATCGCGTGTGAAAGCTGCAAGAGTGCCCGTCAATACAAACTGTTTGCCGCCAAACTTTTCATTCCTGGTCGCGGTCGCCTTCTCCATTTTCGTGCGGACACCGGCAGTCTCCAACCGTTGGCACAGTTTAATATTGCCTTGATCGTCAAACCAATCGCGGACGCTCTGCGCCACGGTGAGGCCAATCTCAGGAACGTCGTCGAGCTCCTGGACGGTCGCCTTGCCCAGCGCGTCAAGCGATCTAAACTGCCTCGCGAGAGTCGTTGCCGTACGGTCGCCTACGTGGCGCAGGCCCAGCGCGTAAATCAGATTTGACAGATCGCGGCCCTTACTCGCCTCGATCTGAGTCAGCAAATTTGAAGCAGATTTTTTCGCCATTCGCTCCAAACTCGCAACATCGTCGAGAGTCAAACTATAAAGGTCGCCGGCATCGCGGACTCTACCGCTTTCGACAAACTGATGAACAAGAGATTCGCCTAAACCTTCGATGCGCATTGCCCGGCGCGACGCAAAGTGTAACAAGCGGCCTTCGAGTTGTGCCGGGCAGTCGGCAGCCTCGCATCGGGACACCACCTCGCCTTCGGGTCGCGAGATCGCGCCACCGCACACGGGACACTTCTTCGGCATGCGGAAAGATTTCTCCGCCCCGGTGCGCTTAGACTCGATAACTTTTAGAACCTTGGGAATGACATCGCCGCCCTTTTCAATCAGCACCCAGTCGCCGATGCGAATTCCCAGACGCTTTACCTCGTCCTGGTTGTGCAAAGTGGCTCGCGAGACCGTGGTACCTGCCAGGAGCACGGGCTCCAGAAGTGCCACAGGGGTTAATGCTCCTGTTCTGCCGACTTGAACACTGATGTCTTTGACCTGCGTGGTGGCCTGTCGCGCCGCATATTTATAAGCGATAGCCCACCGGGGTGCTTTGTTGGTCCTCCCAAAGTCGTCCTGCAAAGCCGTTGAGTTTACCTTCACTACCAGCCCATCGATCTCATAATTTAGGTCATCACGCTGCGCTTCCATTTTGCCTGCAAACTCAATTACCTCTTCAATAGAACTACAACGAGCGCGCTGAGGATTTACTCGCAGTCCGGCGCGTTCAAGCCAATCGAGGGCCTCCCAATGAGTCGCAAAGGGCTTGCGCTCACCGGCAATCAGATCATAAGCAAACATTTCCAGTTTGCGGCCGGCCACAATTTTCGAATCCAGCTGCCGGATAGTCCCAGCTGCGGCATTACGGGGGTTAGCGAAGCGGGGTTCATCCTGTTCCTCACGCTCAGCGTTAATTCGCTCGAATACTTTTCGTGGTATGAACGCTTCGCCCCTTACTTCGAACTGTTCGCCAATTGATTTTCCTTTCGACCGTAATTTTAGAGGAATACTGCGGATGGTCCGGGCATTTTGGGTCACATCTTCACCAATGCGGCCATCGCCGCGCGTGACCCCTCGCACAAGTATTTGATTCTCGTAGTGCAGGGCGATGGAAAGGCCGTCTATCTTCAGCTCTGCGACGTACTCTAGTGACCGGCCATCCGCTAACCGCTTGCAGCGTTGGTCAAACGCGCGTAACTCGTCAATGTTGTAGCTGTTGTCGAGGGAAAGCATCGGGCGGCGATGGACCACCTGGGAGAAACCTTCGACCGGTCTTCCGCCAACTCGTTGTGTGGGACTATCAGGGGTTATTTGATCCGGGTGTCGTTGTTCGAGTTTCTGAAGGTTCTCGAGCAGCAGGTCGTATTCGGCGTCTGAGATTTCGGGGTTATCGAGTACGTAATAGAGTTCTTCGTGACGCCGAATCTCTTCCCTCAATTTTTCAACTTGTTGTCCGATTGATAGGGCTCTGGCCAACCTCTACCCCTCCTGATTCTTTCAATGCCGGCGTCAGCCACGCGACACTGCGGTTCGAGCCTCACGGATTCCGCTAATCCTTGTGCTTCCGCTGGTCCTGGTCTTAGTTTCTCCGAGCTTATCAATGACCCTTCCCATAAACTTAATACTCTGCAGGAAATCGTCCACGCGAATATTCTCGTCTGGTCCATGTGGATTCGATCCCGCATAGCTGATGCCAAAAGAAGCCACGGGCGCAGGCGGTGAAGATGCTCCACAAACTGCTCCCACTGGCCCACTTGAAGGATCCATGGGGTAAACGAGCGGTGAAATGCCGTAGACTTCTGCGGCCGCGCCAATAACTGCGCGAGCAACGGTGGAAGTTGCGGACGATTTGGCAAGCGGCGCGTTCCCGAGTTCGATAATCTCTATGTCTTTGAAGCCACGCACGTCAAGATGTGCTCTCAACAGCTCAAGTACGAGGCTGGGAGTAAGATCCGGAACCAGGCGGAAGTCCAGACGGGCGAGCGCCATGCTCGGCAGCACGGTTTTTATGCCTGCTTCGGTATGGCCGGTTTGAATGCCACAGATCGTGCAGGTCGGCCCGAATATGTGTTCCTTCACGAGGGCTGGCCCTTTCATGGAACGCACCCAGCTGCCTATGCGAAACTCGCGCTTCAAGCCCGCTTCGTCAAGTTCGATTGTTTTAAGTGCTTCTGCATCCTCCTCACTGATTGGAGCAATTCTGGACGAAAAGCCATCGATGGTGATTACACCTTTTGGCGAGCTGATAGTCGCTAACGCCTGCACCAAACGCCATGCCGGATTAGGCACGATCGCGCCCCACTTCGAATGAAGGTCCGAACGCGCGCCGTGAGCTCTCAACTCAACAAACTGAATTCCTTTAAACCCAAGGCTGATTACCGGTCGTTCCTTCGTATCTTTGTAACCTTCGTCCCAGATGCAACCTTGCGCCGTGAGCATCTCAGCGTTTTCTCCAGCAAAACGATAAAGACTCGAGCTTCCCAATCCGTCTTCGCCTTCCACCAAAAATCGTAAGGAGACCGGCAACTTGCCGAATGTTTTTTGATAAGCTTCGACCGCGGCCAGGCGGGCAACGAGATCACCCTTGCTGTTGGCCGCACCCCGAGCGTAGAGCTTGCCATCGATAATCGTTGCCGCAAATGGTCCAACTGACCACTCACTCAAGTGGCCCACCGGCTGCACATCGTAGTGTCCATAGACGATGTAGCTTTGGGGACCGCTGCCACATTCGCCATAGATGATGGGATAACCGGTCCCCAGGCGAAACGAGCGCGTGCCGATTCCCACCCGCTGCATCATCTGTTCTACAGTTTCAGCTATGGCGCGCATGCCGGTGCCGCGCGCGGCAACCGACGGCATGCGACACAGCGCCTGCAGGCGCTCGGCAAAGTTATGCGCATGCCGGTCAACATATCGATCGAAACGGGCGAAGGTCATAACTTGAGTTTGCGCGGATCAAGTCCTCCATTGAAAGTTAGTTTCGAGCGACTGTCCCCGCATCAGCGTGGACAAGTGCCACTTCTAAACGGTTCTCTCGTTGTCGAATACTTTCGCTTCGTAAAGCAGGTAGCGTGGGCGTTCTGACGAACGTTCGAATCCTGCGCACACCAATCCCGTTTCAAATGCGTTCTGAAACTCACGCCGAACGCGCAACTGTTCTTTTTTTGCCAGCGCCGGGTTTTGTCGAGACAGATTGGTCCACTCAGCCGGGAGCTCGATAGTGGTAGTAGGTTTTGCTGTGACGCTAGCAGCGGCGCCGTTCGCCAGATCTTTCACTCGACGCGACTGAAGCAGCCAGTAGGCAAATAAGCGGTCGCTGTCTATTCCGGCAGCGATTCCCGGAACGATTTCCGACGAGATTGCAGACGCTTTTGCTCCTTTCGGAGCGGTGCTGCCCGGAACATTATTGGGATAATCTGTGCCATAAAAATTCTCCGCATAGCTCGTGACCGTGACACCAAGCCGGTTCAGATTGAAGTGGGCATTGCGAGCCTGCATAGGATCCCAGGTCCACTTAATAAAACTCCTTCCTTCGCCAATCGCACGTTCTCTCTGGCCCCACTTTAGTCGGGCCCCAACGCCCTTGTTCTGATATTTCGGATCCACTGCCATCATGTGTGAGTAGCCAAAAATCTCATTTTCGTTGCGAACTGCGACGAGATGATGAACAAATCCAACTAGCCGGCCATCGATGAAGGCGCCAAGCGTCCATCCTCCAGCCTGTCGGGAAACAATCAGGTGGCGCCGCGGGGAAATTTCCAACTCAGGAAGTCCAAACACTTCTCGCTGCAACCGAACGCAGCTATCAAATTCGTCAATTGCAAGGCATTCGCGGATTACAAGATCGTCCATCTTCGTTCGGAACTATAATTTCGGTGGGCCTGCGGGCAACTCAATTAATGTTCGCAGGCCGCCCGACTCGCGATTCTCAAGGGTCACTCCGCCTTTTAGTACGTGGAGCAAACGTCTTCCAATGATAATGCCGAGTTCGTTGAGATCAGTCTTTCCGGCACGAGGCGAGTCTTGCGGAGCGAAAACCTGCAAAATGTCCTTTACCGGCGCTCCCTCATCATCAATTTGAACGCGCAGCGATGGACCATCGAGGACCTCCGCATATGCGCTAACGCACTGCCCCTCCTTGCTCCGACTTACGGCCCAGGCAAGGAATGTGTAAAGAACTTGCCTCAATCGCCCCTGGTCAGACACGATCGTAGTCACACCCGGCGCGAGATCATATTCAATTTTTACTTCGTGTTTTTGAGCGAGGCGATCCACTGCCGCGCAGGTTTCACGCAATGTGTCACGCAAGGAAAACTCCTGAAGGAAAACCTCCGCCGGGCCTACCTCAAGACGAGACAGATCGACAAGCTGATTGAGACTCGTAAGCAGTTGCATGCCGGAGTTTTGAATCTTCTGACAGAAGCAAGCCTGCGTTTCAGTCAATTTTTCCTGATCCAGCAGGATTTCCGTGAAACCGAGTATTGACGTCAACGGAGTGCGCAGCTCATGGGACATCCGCGCCAAAAAGAGCGAGCGGTAATGCGATACATCCTTCAACTCTCGATTCGCCTCCTCGAGCTCGACGGTCCGCTGCTTTAACTGCTCGATCAAATGAGCAACGCGTTCGTCATCGGCCTTTGCCAGACCACCTTTTTTATTATTTGTTCGACTATTACGCACTGTTCCTCACTAGTGGGAAGATGGATTATCAAGCGCCGAAACGCACGCGCTCGGTGCCGTGTCCCGACTTAATTGTTTGGGTGACTTCAATATAAGACTGCGGCAGTCGAGTGTCAAAGCCTTGCTTCTTTTTTGACTAAATCGTGCGTTATCATGCTCTTGCTTGGAGTAATGCACTCCTGCGTCGACCCAGAGCTCCAGAAAGCATGAAGGGAAAACTTAACGATCAACCACTCGCAGAACTAATCCGCGAGATATCTACCAAGGGTTTTTCCGGCTCGTTGCGGCTCGAGCACGAGCGCGTCAAAACGGCCGTTTATTTTGAAAATGGGCAAGTCGTATTTGCGGCCGCGAATCTTAGCACCTTACGCTTGCGCGAATATTTAAGGAAGCGAGATCTGGTATCCGAAAAGGAACTCGCCGGCATGGATAACAACCGTTCCGACCTGAGCCTGGCCGAGGCACTTAGCTCCAGGGGCGTGCTGAGGCGGGAAGACATTGATACCCTGCTTTCGACAGTGGTCTGCGATATATTGCGCGTCGCATTGCTTTGGGCGGATGGAACCTGGGAGTTTAATGAACGAGCTCGCCTGGACGAGCCCATACGTGTAAAGGTGGACACCAATAATCTCCTTCGTGAAGCCGCTCAAAGGATGTCGTGGAACCTGGTAGCACTACGTTTTCGGAATCCTAATGAGACGATCTCGCGAGTCCCCGAAGTCTCGGAGATCGACAATTTCCTTCCCGCCGAGAGTTTCATCCTGTCTCGCCTCGATTCGCCGACAAAACTGGAAGAGCTGATTACGGGTAGTGGTCTGCCCGAAGAAGACGCGCAACGAATAATCTATGGCCTCGCGCTTAGCGGCTTGGTCAAACGTGAGTACTGGCAAAATGCTTTTCGGACGGAAGCAGTCAAGACGGTCAAAGAGCAAAGTGTCGTTAAGTCCGCGCCAGAGATTCCGGCAAGCGAACCCAAGCAGGCCGTTAACCGTTGGGGTTCGGCAAATGAGGAAGCTGACCTCGAGGCTTTCCTTGAACGGTTAAGCCACGGGGCTAATTATTATGAAGTCTTAGACCTCGAGCGGTCCGCCGAGGCCAGTGAAATCAAGGAGGCCTATTACGCTCTGGCTCGTAGATACCATCCTGATAGGTTTCACCTGCAGTCGGGGACGGAACTTCACACAAAAATCAGTTCGGCGTTTGCCCGAATTACCCAGGCCTATGAAACGCTTACGAACCCCAGAACTCGCTCGGCTTATGACCTGGCCATGGAAAGGTCTAAACAATTGTCGGTTGCTGCTCCGAAGCCGGAAAAAATGGATGTAGTGCCGGATGCGCCTGAGGTCTTCGAATCAGAAATGGATTCGGCGGACGCAGCGTCGGGGCAGGCAGAACACAATTTTCGCGAAGGCTTTGGCGCCCTGCAACAAGGGCGGATCAATGCCGCCGTCACGCTCCTTGCCGCTGCCTCAAGGTTGGCCCCGCAAGAGGCCCGATATCGTGCCTACTATGGCAAGGCATTAGCCGCCGAGGAGAGGACGCGTAGACTTGCCGAGACGGAATTACAGGCAGCAGTGAAACTTGAACCAGGCAACCCAACTTACCGGACGATGCTGGCAGAGTTATATTTTGAATTGAAGTTTTACCGGCGTTCCCAGACCGAGCTGGATCGAGCGCTGAAGCTCGAACCCAACAACCCAAACGCACTTTCTCTGTTGCGCAAACTTGAAAAGTCCAGCAATGTCGGATAATCACTTTTCCGTTCGTTGAATTTTTAATTGAGCCAAAAAGGGCGAATGTCAGCAATCCAGTTTAATAGCGAAAAAGATCGAACCGCGAGCGAGGCTTACTTGCAGTTGGCCTCGGCAGCGGATCGATTCGAGCAATATGCCCATCCTCATGCGGTACGCATTGCTGCGATTGCCGACAAGATTGCCGAGGCTTTTCACATGGCTCCTCAGGATCGGAAATCGATTCGAACTGCGGCTTATATGCATGATCTGGGCGAGGCGGCAATGGAGCGGGAGTATATTCAACGAGCCGGTTCGCTCACGGAGGATGAACGGATCGATCTGGCAAGACATCCCGTTATTGGCGAGCAGGAAGCGGCGCGAGCAAGTGCCGATCGTGCCGTGCAACTGCTTGTACGCTGGCATCACGAATGGTGGAATGGCCGTGGTTATCCCGATGCGCTGAGACAGAGTGAAATTCCGCTCGCCGCCCGAATTCTTCGCGTCGCAGATTCCTACGCTTCATTGACTGATCGGCGACCTTTTCGGCCGGCGTTGACCGTAGAAGAAGCTCGACAACGGATCATCGAAGGTGCGGCCATAGAATTCGATCCGGCCGTGGTAACCGCTCTGCTTTCGCTTCGCGATCTCGAAGAACTCAAATCTTTCGCAAAGCCTCCAGAGCCTGCTTCCACCACCACGAAAGATGATGGACGGAACCTGTTTTCTTCATTCATGCGCTGAGCGGCAGACTTTAATGGCGTAATCTATTACGGAAACGAATAATGACTTACATTGCAGCAGCAACTTTTCCCAATGGTTGGCTAAACTTCGAACTAAGTGTGTTGCGGCGCTTGAAGTTTTCTTCTATCGCGTTTCCGTTTACGGGCGAGCCCGATGCGTGTGTTCACCTAAAGCACTGGAAAGTGCGCGTCGCGGCCAATGATCCGATGTCCTGGTCGTTTACCAAAGCTACTGCCCTGGTTGAAAACGATTCCGATAGGCTCAGCCCTGATGAGATAGATTCCATTGTTGAGGATGCGTATGTGCCGCGCGACCGACTGGATAACCCTGCGCTCCTGAATTGGTTCAATGAAACGGACGCCTGGTGGTTTGACAATGTACGCTTCAATTGCGAACGGCTGGCGACGCCATACAAGCGTGCGGTGGCTTTGACATTGGGCATGATGCTTGGCGATTACGTTCTTTCTTTTCGCGAAGACAATCGGCATCTGCGGGAGCCCTTATCCCTGTCGCGCGTCTTCCGACAGTTTGCGGAGACTATACCTTTCCCTTACGACGGTACGGTGCGCAGCAAAGCTACCAACCAGGACGTGCGTGCCTTTGTTGCCGAACGCCGCCACACGGAACTCTTGTTTCTGCGGCTGCCAGCTCCTGTTCAGCCACAACCTGAACAACAAACCCTTTTGGAATGGCGCGAAGAGTGGCTTCAGGGCGGCAACGACTTCTGGCATGTTCGGGAGAACGCGCGGGCTGGAAAGCTTGGCTCGCGCGTGCAAAGTAAACAGCAATACCTTGGTTTCGTTGAAGATCTGCTTCACACCGCGGCACACATTCCCGCCTGGGCCATCTCCCTTGTTGAAAACGGTTTTATTACTAACGAGGAGCTGGTGGAAACTATTGGGCGCGTGCGCAAGGTGGACGCTGTTTATTCAAAAGACTTTTCGGATTTGCTGGGCGTGCGGGCTTCAATAGTCACGGCGAGTGGTTAGCCGCAACGAAGCGGTAACCAACACCCCTCACCGTCAAAAGGTGTTGGGGCTTCGTGGGATCATCCTCTATATACTTTCTTAACCTGACGATGAAGTTATCGATGGCGCGCGTGTCTGTATCTTCATTCAATCCCCAGACATCTTCCAGAATTGCTTTTCGGGAAACTACCTGGCCCTCGTGCTTGACCAGGTAGCGCAGCAATTGCGCTTCCATCAAAGTTAGCCTGATCGATTGTTGGGGTGTTCGAAGCTCGAGGTTTCCGAAATCGATTATGCGGCCGTTAAAGCGAAACTCTTCGCGTTCGACGTCGGTTCGGCCCGCTTGTTGCGCCTCTCCGGAGGTATCATTCCTTTGGTCTTTATGAAACCATTCGCGGCGGCGAAGCAATGCATTCAGACGAGCTAATAACACCGACAACTCAAAGGGCTTTGGAAGATAATCGTCGGCGCCGGATTCGAAGCCATGTAGCACATCTTCCGGCCGGCCGCGCGCAGTGAGCATCAGGACGGGAACGAAATGACCCGCCGCACGGAGTTCAGAGGCGACTGTGAACCCGTCTTTGCCCGGCAGCATCACGTCGAGAACTAGCGCATCGTATCGCTGGTGATCATTAAAGAGTAGAGACAAAGCGGCCTCTCCATCGTTAACGGTGTCGACCGTGTAGCCTTCCGCTTCCAGATTGAAGCGCAAACCATCAGCAAGATGCTGCTCGTCTTCCACTATTAACACAGCGCTCATCGTATCGAAGCTCTCGGAAGTTGAATTGTAAAAGTACTTCCCTGCCCAGGACCTTTACTCTCGGCAAAGACGCGGCCGCCATGTTTTTCGATGACTGAGCGCACGATGAAAAGCCCCAGACCGGTGCCCTTAATACGAGCCATGAAGCGTCCCGGCACGCGATAGAAGCGCTTGAAAATCCGCTTCAACTGGGTGCTCGGAATTCCGATACCGCGATCCCTGATTCGCACGGCTACTCGTTTGTCGTCAAGCGCTGCGACTTCAACAGATACGCGAATGTCTGCGACAGAATACTTAACGGCATTATCCAGTAGGTTTGAAACAGCAGCACGAAGTTCATCCTCGTCAGCGGTCACTTGTGGCCGTTCTCCGTTGAGCGACTCAGCGAAACTCACTGCTCCCGGACTGAGGTTGTAACGAACGCGCGTAAGGTCAACGCATTCGCGCACCATCTCGCCGACATCTATGATTGTGGTATTGATCCTTCTGCGCCGTTGACCAGATTGTCCCGCACGCAAGACTTGTTCGACCGTATACAAAAGCCTGTCGCTGTCGGCGAGCATGACGTTGTAAAACTCCTGACGCCGTTCTTCGTCAATATCGCGTTTCTTCAACGTCTCAAGATAGAGGCGGATCGAGGCCAGCGGTGTCTTCAACTCGTGCGTTACAGCGTTTATAAAAGCATCATGCTGTTCATTACGACGTATCTCGCGAATAAGAAAGGTTGTATTGAGTACGAGCCCAACAATAATTAACAGAAAGAAGATTATTCCAAAGACCAGTAAAGCGACCTGGCGCCAGTGCAGTAGAATCCAGCCTACATTCAGCGCGATAGCGATCGCTACCAGACACGCGCCCAGCGTTATGAAGAAAGCAATTGACTTACCACGACCACTAACAGCCATGCTGCGATTGTAACAGCGGGAGGGCAGGAAGCAGGAGCAGACGGCAGAGGGGCAGGTGGCAGTGGCAGTAGGCGGCTTGCCGCAGTCTTTGCGGTAAGCTCTGGCTTACCGTACGCATTTTTTCAGACTTGAGACTGCGCCTCAGTGTAACTTTTTGGGGGCGGCTTGCCGCAGTCTTTGCCGTAAGGCTTGCCTGCCTTACAAGCTTCAGTAGTTAAGCGAGGCTGAGCCTCGCTTGATGAAAAAGAGACATCGGAAAGCCGAAGGCTTTCCGCAAGGGGAAACGGCCAAGCTGCAAAAAAGCAGTGGGCCCCACAGCCCACTGCTTACTGCTTACTTTCTTACTTCTTACTTTTTACTGCTCACTGACGCTCAGGCGGCCTTTTGTAGTTGATTAAACTGCGTATTCGCGGCTGCTGTTATCTGCTCTTTGCTGATAAGCCTGATTCCCCGGGCGAGGCCAAGCATCTGCAGCGCGCGGATGCCATACCAGTTGATGTCAATCTCATACCACGTCAAACCGTGCCTTGCCGCTCGCGGATGAGCGTGATGATTGTTGTGCCAGCCTTCACCAAACGAAAGCAGCGCCACCCACCAGCTATTCGTTGAGTCATCTCCTGTTTCAAAACGGCGAGTTCCCCAGAGGTGTGTCGCTGAATTGACCAGCCAGGTAAAGTGCAATCCAATGGTGACCCGCAGGAACACGCCACAGAACATCAACGACCAGCCACCAATAGCGAGAAGAACAATACCACTCAGAATAAGGGGGACAAAATAAAGCCGGTTCATCCAAACCTGAACAGGGTCCCTCATTAAATCGGGAGCGTATCGCTGCATCACGCTGTCTGGGTGCTGCTGCGCAGTGCCTCGCAAAATCCATCCCATGTGTGACCACCAGCGTCCGTCACGCGGCGTGTGTGGATCCCCAGACTCGTCGGTATTCGCATGATGAATGCGATGCGTCACAACCCAATTAATGGCTCCGCCTTCGAGAGCAAGCAGACCGCAAAAAGTCAGAAAGTATTCGACCGCTTTGGGTGTTTTATAGCCACGGTGAGTTAGCAGCCGGTGGAAGCCCATACCTATACCCAAACTTCCCGAGATCCACCAGAGTAGGAGAATGGCGGGAAGAAACTTCCAACTAAACATGAAAAGCGAGGCGACTGCCGCCGCATGAAAAAGAATCATGAAGATAGTCGTGTTCCAATTGAGACTGGCTTCCGTATTAAGATTGCGGGGTTTGCTAAGATTGCTGGTTTTGCTGTTCATCAGAACTCCGTTAAAAAGTATTCAGCCACACCTCCGATGCTGACTGCCTGATCATCGTACCAACTGTCGGGTGTCGAGGTTGTAATAGTTGTGTAATCAGGCCTGTTATGGGACTTTGAGGGTCTCGCAACTCTCAAACCGATGGTCCATCAGAAGCCCTTCAACTTGCACGGGCGGGGAAGATAGGGCATTATTACAGTGCTACTCCTTCTCTCCTGCATCAACGGTGATGCGCCACGCCTTTGTGACGGCTTCGGCGTTTTAGATGGTACGAGAGTGGGTAATGAAAATCTGAAGAAGCTGCTCAACTGAGCACCCGAACGCGAGCCTTCGCTGCTACCGTTACTCCGAAGCCACCTTTGATTCGAAGCTTCTCTTAATGCTCCACGCGAGCAAGGAAAAACTTATTCATGTCTATGAAACTCTACGTAGGAAATCTCTCGTTTCAAACTTCGAGCGAGGACCTGCAGCAACTATTTGCCCAGGCGGGCACAGTGGAGTCGGCCACAGTTGTAGAAGACCGCGATACCGGACGTTCACGCGGGTTTGGCTTCGTCGAGATGGCATCAAAGGAAGAAGGCGAGAAAGCAATTCAACAGTTTAATGGCAGCGACTTAAACGGTCGCAACCTGACCGTCAATGAGGCCAGACCACGCGAAGATCGTGGCAATCGTGGCGGTGGCGGCGGTCGAGGTGGCTTCGGTGGCAATCGCGGCGGTGGCGGCGGTCGAGGTGGCTTTGGCGGCGGTGGTGGTGGTGGTGGGCGCGACGATCGCTCACCTCGCTGGTAAGCGCTTGGTAAATAGTGAAGGGTAAATGGTGAATAATTAAAGCAAAACACCATTTGCCATTCACAAGAACCCTTGATTGGCGCTACCTGGTTTACCCATTAGCTATTCACCATTTACCATTTACTATTTACTATTTACTTCTTTGAAAGGCGTTTATGGAAAAGCAGACTGTGGCAAAGCCGGCGGTGGAAAAACAGACTTACTCAATCGGTGACAGAGTTGAAAAACTATGCGCGATATGCCAGGAAGAACGCGGGCACGTCGTCGCTTCGATAACCAAAAGAGGGCTCATCTCACGCGTAACCTGTCCCAAGTGCGGGACTCGTGGCTCGTTCTCAAACGGGGCGAAGCTCACGCGCGGCCGGTCCAAGTCAGTCAATAGCGAACCCTACGATAGAACGCGCACCTATCGCACGGGCCAAACCATGAGCCATCCAATTTGGGGCGCGGGCGAAGTCACTGCCTTAATCGAGCCTCGTAAGATTGACGTGCTCTTTGCGGATCGCATCCGCCGGCTCATTCACTCGAGAGCTGATGCCTAACCAGGTAGAAAACAACCGACTCGAGATTAAGGCCGTGTGACGATCATGGCCTTAATGTTTTTAAATAAGAAAGAAACGCCTCAATTGTCAATCAGTTCTGCCGGCCTCCACCTACGCGGCAACCTTACTCGTCCTGAAGTGAACAAAAACAGCCACACCACCCCCGAGCTTGCTGAGAGCAAACCGCAGATAATCGTGAGCGTCCGTGGTGTGATAGCTCGCAATGACCATCCGGCCATCGCGGTCGACAGACTCCAGATGAGAAGCTCTGTAGCTCGATCTGTGGTGGAGACGCGACCTCGCAAATTGTCGGGTACTAACCGCATCAACAATGTTTCCTGAACGGCAAACTCAGCACCGATTATTATTCGGCCCAGAAAAAAGAATAGACACGCTAGCCACAGATTAGGCATCACTCCAATCAGCGCGAACAGGAAGCCCTGGACGAGCAAGCTCCAACCGATAAAAGCAGGAATTTTACCGAGAAACTCGAAGTAAGATCCGACTCGCCTGGCGATCATCATGCCGATAAAAAGACCCAGGCCGGAAGCGAAGTAGAGCGCGGCAACGGCCGAGTCTCCGCTGATTCCCCCCTGCCCGGCAAAGACAATTCCTCCCAGCCGATCCGTAATCAGGTTAACCGCCCCGCCGCCGGTGGCCCATAGGACATTTATTACCAGAATAGCAGCGACGGGGGCATGGCTGGTGATGTACGCCCAACCCTCGCGTATGTCTGACCAGTAACTAGCCTTAATTTTTCCCGATTCGCCCGCTTCGCTTTGTACTACAAGTTGTTTCGTCTCGTGCTCGGGAACAAGCCAGACGGAGAAAGCCGAGCCAACAAAAGATGCGGCGTTGACCACGAATGCGGCGCGATAACCGAGGTTCGACGCAGTCCAGCCGCCGAGTGCGGCGCCGAAAGCCATCAACAGAAAGCGCGACGAAAACATCAGCGCGTTTCCGGCGAGCAAGTCTCGCTCGCCGGTAATGTTTGGAACCGCGGCATTCTTAGCGGCTTCGAAGAATGTTCCAAAGAAAGAAAGTAATGCGGTGCAGAGATATGCAATCCAGAGATCCTCGGGCTTGTGGACAAGGAGAAAACCAAGGGCGACTACAACCCGTGCAACATCACTTACGATCATCACTTTTCGTCGCGACCAACGGTCGACGAAGGCCCCAGCGAAAGGCGCGAACAATGTGAAGGGGGCGATCCGCGCAAGCAGCATGATTGTGGTAGCTTCTGGATCGCCGTGCGATATGAAACGGACCAGTCCTAATCCGGCAATGAAGTTAAACCAATTACCGAGTTCGGAAATTACCTGCCCCCACCACAACCGTCTGAAAGAACGATTGCTGCGTAGAAGCTGAATGTAGGTTAACGAGTCCATAACGGGCCGAAGTCCCAAGTCTCAAGTCCCAAGTCTCAAGTCCCAAGTCCCAAGTTTGAAGTTGTACGGTCCACTGATTAAGAACCTGCGGCGAGTCATTCTAAATGACGGCCGGAACTTGAGACCTGAGACTTGGGACCTGGGACTTGAGACCTGAGACTTGGGACTTGGGACTTGGGACTTGAGACTTGGGACCTGGGACTCGAGACTTGAGACCTCAAAACTAGCAACAGAAACGCCGCCCCACTGTTTGGGCGGCTCGCATCCTTCCACAGCTATCTGAAGAGTTCACCCGCCAACAAACTTTGGTCGCCTTTTCTCAATAAAGGCTGCTACCCCCTCTCTAAAATCTTTTGTCAGGCCGGACTGGATCTGGGCCTTTCTTTCGAGTTCCAGTTGTCCGCCATAATCATTCGTGGCGCCGGCTTCCAACAATTCTTTGATTTTACCCATTGCCGCCGTAGGAGCCTGGGCTAGTTTCTCGGCTGTTGCCAACGCTCGAGGCATCAACTCAGCATCGGGAACAACCGCATTAATCATCCCCATTTCCAAGGCCCGTTCAGCTGCGACTATTTCTCCTGTCATCATTAGCTCGGTAGCGCGCTTCCAGCCTACCAGCCGTGGCAGAATAAAGGTTCCACCGCAATCGGGAGACAGTCCGACTCTTATAAACGCCTGATTAAAGCCAGCACTTACACCGGCAATTACGAGATCACAAGCAAGCGCAAGGTTACAACCGCCCCCTGAGGCGGCGCCGTTTACGGCAGCAATAAATGGCAACGGCGAGCGTCGAATTAGTAATATGCAATCGTTCAGCAAACGCAAAGGCTGGTCGAAGAAAGCTTCCACTTTTCCTTCTCGCACCGCCATTGCCTGCATGGCGCGCAGATCGCCTCCCGCGCAAAACGCTCGACCAGCTCCAGTAAGAATTATCGCCCTTGCGCCGCGCTCACGAACTTCCGGGACAGCCTCCAGAAACTCCTGAGCAACTTTTTCGGTCAAAGCATTCAAAGAGTCAGGGCGATTCAGAGTAATCACGCCCACAGCATTCTGCATCTCGATCTGAATAGTTTCGTAATTCATAGTTTCAGGCTAAACGCACTCCTCTCCTGACAAAGCGCGCATTCAAGCAAAGGGCTTGTATCGTGTTCGTTGTCTGCAAGTGAGCGATTATTACGGCCCACAGTTTGCCGCCCGCTGAGGCAGCTCAGGTTCGCGGCTGAGCTGAGCGATTTGCGCCGAAGCAATCACCGCATAAAACGGGCCTGCCGGTCGAAGGCTTGAATGGGACCGTGTCGGTCTTGCCACACTGATCGCAAGTGATTTCAAATCTCTGGCGTTCGCCACCCGCTCCCTTTGGACCTCCAAAGTTTGAACGGCGCGCATCCCGGCAAGGCTTGCAGCGTTTCGGATGGGTCAGGTTGCGTTCCTGATAGTATTCCTGCTCACGTTCGGTAAAAGGAAAAGTGTTGCCGCATTCTGCGCAAGTGATCTCGATGTCTGGCATATCCCTGATTCTCCATGAGGGCGGCACTGAGGTGTCCCGCTCCCCTTTGCTCTTCGGAGCGCAAGCGAATCATTCGTCCGTTTCTATTGGCTGTTAGTCCGAGGAATTAGAAAGAGCGCTAACGCTTCAAACGTGCGCCTACGGTGCCCGCGTTCCGAAACGGTTAAGTGGGGCTGAGTTTACTCCACCGTCACCGATGGTTCAATTAAACTGACACCACGTGGCAGCGAATTAAGCACCAGTTGACTCCGCAGAGAGAGGCGTTTCAGATTGATTCGCTCTGTAATTCAATAACATGCGCGCGCACAGTCTCGCCCAGAGTTTGAAGGTTATATCCGCCCTCCAGACACGAAATAACACGTCCGTGGCAGGCCTGCCTGGCCCAATCCTTGACCGTGCGCGTGAGCGAAACAAAATCTTCGTCCTCGAGCAGCAACTGACCAAGCGGATCGCCATTATGAGAATCAAAACCTGCAGAAATAATTATCAGGTCAGGTTTGAAAGCGCCGCTGATCTCATCAAGAGCGGCATCAAACACGCTCTTCTGTTCGGTGGCCGATGTTCCCGCTCGTAAGGGGACGTTCAAAGTATAGCCAACTCCTCGGCCTACTCCGCTTTCGCCTCGTGAACCCGTTCCGGGGTACCAGGGGTATTGATGAGTGGAAAAAAAGAAAACTGTGGGGTCGTCATAAAAGACTCCCTGCGTTCCATTCCCATGATGCACGTCCCAGTCGACAATCGCGACGCGTTCAATTTCAGGATAGTGATTTTGGGCGTAACGAGCCGCCACAGCTACGTTATTGAAAAGACAGAAACCCATCGCCCGCTCCGCGGTAGCGTGATGACCGGGTGGGCGAACCGGTATAAACGCATTCGTCGCCTCGCCGCGCATTATTAGATCGATCGCCTGACATGCTGCGCCGGCCCCGTGTAAAGCGGCATCCATTGACCGCATTGAGACTACTGTGTCAGGGTCGAGGTATCCGGTGCCGTTGCTAACGACTCGTTCGATCTGCTTGTAGAGTTGTGGAGCATGGCACGCCTGAACGTCTCCGCGCGGCGCTTGCCTGGCCTGAACTTCCAGTAACTTCGACCAAAGCTCCGCGTCTTCCCGAAGAGAATTCATCACAACGCTGTAACGCGACGGAGATTCGGGATGATTCGGTCCTGTGTCGTGTTCCTTGAAAATCGGGTGATGAATGAGAGCGGTGGCCATGGGAGAGCAAACAGAACTGGGACAGCAAACAGCAATCAGCAAACAGCAAACAGTAAACAGCAAAAAGCAAACAGTCAATCGACCACAGTAATAGTCAGTGGTCAGCTGTCAGTTGGAAGGTCTTGGTTGGACAGTGAGTGTTTGCCGGCTGTTTACTGTTTACTGTTTACTGTTTACTGATTGCTGTTGGCTGTTTGCTAACTTCTACTCCCGTGTGTCTTGATCTCAGCATGGCTCAATCTCCGCAAGACCTAAAAGCGTACGGTGTTTAGAAACAGCGAAAGTCCGGTTCAAAGCCGGCGCGCCGAAACCTATGATTTCGTCCATCTTTCTTGAGCTTGGGTTCGGCCGATGCATTTGCGGGGGATGGGAATAAGGATTGCACGTTCCGACCCGGAATTAGACCATCAAAAGTCCATTGGATTTCAAACTATCAGGAGGAAGCAGATGTCATACGATGAAGAACAGTCCAGGAAGAGCAGGGTCGTGGTTGAGACACCCACTTCGAGGCGTGAGGTAACGCAAACCGATTCAGTGCGAAATCCAGACCCGGATCGCGGCGGTATTTCAGGGGCGACCGTCGGGGTGATTGTGGTAGTTGCTATTGCGCTCATAACAATCGTGGTTTTGTTTCTGATGAACGGACAACAAAGCGAGAACACGAATGCTGACCTGGCTGCGCAACAACAAACTCAACCGCCACCGACAACTATCATTCAGCAGCCGGCACAGCAGCAACAGCCGCCGGTGATCATTCAGCAACCCGCGCCAGCCCCGAATCAGCCTCCTGTGATTATCAATCAGCCGGCGCCAAGTGGCGGATCAGCAATAAACACATCAAACGATGGCGCAGTACAGTTGGCAATCGATAAAAAGATGACCGAGGATCCGACGCTCTCAAGTTTAGGAATCACCGCTACTGTTCTGGACGGCAAGGTAACGCTGACAGGCTCGGTGAGAAGCGAAGGAATCAAATCGCAGATTGACCGGATGATTAGAGCGATTAGGGGTGTCAAACAGGTCGACAACCAGATTGTGGTGATGGGATAAAATGGAACTCCATAAGTAATCAGTCATAAAGCTGACCTTAACTTAAAGCGAAAACAAAGCCGCCGCGACTTCAACCTCACGGCGGCTTTTCGTTGTCCGAGAGACTCTGTCTGTCAGGCTAAGTTGTCTTGAGCCTGAGAAGCAGGCGTGCGCACAAAGCCGGACGCAAGCCCAGAAAACTGGTGATACAACCGGCAGCGTTTGCGCTGGTCAGGCTGCGCTACTTCCAGTAACATACCGTTCAGGGAATTATGAACAATACAAAAATCGCTTTATACGCTTTTGCCTTCTCTTTCATGTTAGTCATCCCCTGGCGAGGTCATTCTTGCGAAAATAGCAAACGCCATATTGATAACGTGTCAAACGCAATAATAGATGGTATGCCCACGGGGACGTGGGGCGGCCAGCATATCGGAATGGAGGTCACTGATAACGGTGCTCGCATCGAATACGACTGCGCCCACGGCACTATCAACCATCAAATCGTGCCAGATGACAGCGGCAAAGTAGAGGCTAAAGGAATCCACGTCAAAGAGCATGGCGGACCGGTGCGCGAGGGAGAAGAGCCCGAGAGCCACCCAGCCCGCTATTCTGGTCACACTGATGGCAAGACAATGACCCTGATGATTACACTTACCGATACTAATGAAAGCATTGGCACCTTTACCCTCGGCTATGGCAAACACCCTCGCATAACAAAGTGTCTGTAATCTCAAATGGGCTATCGAGCTTCATGAATTTCTGAGCGACCTTTTCAGAGCGGGATCGGGTAGGAGGCGGAGTCACCTCCGCCGTCCTCCCACACCACCGTACGAACGGTTCCGTATACGGCGGTTCATGAAGCAAGCTGGAAGCGTAGCCGTTGCTCCAGCAGCGACAAAAGACCACAACGATCAAAGTAGGATTTGGGAAAGCAGCGTGCATGTGCGCGGCTCCGGCATTCCACCAGGGGCCGCGGCCATTCGATGCTGACTTTCGGGCCTGCACCTTATCCAGGTCCCGCTGTATCAAGCCTTTCAGACGAGTAAGAGGACGTTTCCATTGACGCCAGATAAGACCACGCAGCTTGCGGCGTATCCAGCCATCAAGTTCCTCGAAGGTTCCCTTCACCTCAGCCAGCCGGAAGTAGTTCATCCAGCCGCGCAGCAATGGTGTTAGTTCCCCTTCGATTAACTTTCCCAGGTTGCGTCCCCGCCCGCGACGAAAGATTTCCCGCAGCTTCCCTTTCAGGCGCTTGACCGACAGCTTGCACGCCTCATATGCGATTCCTGTTCGTCGGGCCAGCGTTTTGCCTGCGGCTTCCTCCGGCTAACGATTCCCCCTGGCGGGTTCGTAGGAGACTTTCACTCCCAAGTAAGAGCGCCCTGCCGGGCGCACGCAAAATGAAGGCGGGCACGACCTGTGCCCGCCTTTTTACCGATTGTTCTTCCCTTTCCTAAAAATTTGGCCAGGCGCTCTTTTTCCTGGTGAGTTACCAGCGCGCCTCGTCTATTCGTTGTTACTTCACTGCTTCGGCCCGAGGATTGGCCCATCGCCGATAACGAAGTAACCGGGAGGTGGATTGCCGTTGTTGGCGAGAGCAAACGCCTTGGCCGCGGCGGCCTGAGCGTTGACAGAGTTAATAGATGCCGCCGACTCGTCATGCGGGACGACCACCGTCGTGCAACTGAATCCCACGTTGCCTGCTGCATCTCGGAATTCAATGATAATCAGGTAGACCCGTCCGTCGCCTCCTCCATTTCGTTCGGTACGCAGGAGTAGCGTCCTTAATCCAATATTCTTGGCGTCAGGCGAATGATTGCCATCGCCTGTTGCCGCATCATCATCCTCATCACCAAACACCTTTACCGAGAGTAGGGCGATCGGATTAGGGCAGTTATCGGTCGCGCTGGCGGCGAGTCCGACGTTGATGAGGTTATGGTTCGGCGACCCAAGTGACGATTGCGTGACGGATGAAGTGACAACCGGCAATTGCGCGTCGTTGACCGTGACGGTCTGCTGACAACTCGTTGAGTTGCCGTGGACGTCCGTCGCCGTCCATGTGATGGTCGTGTTACCGACGGGATATGGAGCGTTCAGCGATTGTCCGTCGCTGCGAGAGCCAACCACAGAAGCGACTCCACAGTTATCCGTCGCCGTTGCCGTGCCCGGATTGACTGCCGCCGAGCAGGCGTTTGCATCGTTGTTCGTGGTGATGTTGGAGGGACAACTGATCGCTGGTGCCTCCGCGTCGTTGACCGTCACGTTGAAGGTGCGGGTGGTTGTACTGGCATCTTGCCTGGTCCCCGTAACTGTGACCGTCGTCGTCCCGGCAGCGAAGAATGAACCGGAAGCCGGACTGCTTGTTACTACTCCGCAACTGCCACTGAAACTCGGTGTCGGGTAGTTGACGATGGCTCCGCACTGGCCCGGATCATTCGAGACCAAGATATCCGGCTGGAGATTGAGCATGCAGGCCTGGCTGTTGCAGACGCGGACCGTCGAGGAGAGAGAGACATCGTCAATCCTCCATCCGGCTCCCGTTGGAGAGACGGCATTGTCGAAGGCCGCGCGCCATCTCAAGCTGATGTTCTGGCCGAGCACGCCGCTCGGCAGGTTGATCGTCGTGATGATGTACCCGCTGGAGCCACTCGTGCCGGTTCCGCTCCAGGCCATCCGCCCGGCGATCGGACTCTGGAAGCTGGCGCTGATCGCCCTGTTATAGCCGCCAGCGACGAAACTTCCACCGGCCGTAATGATGTCCGTGAAGGCTCCGCCGTTGATGCTGATCTCCAGCACGCCGCCGTCGAAACCTGTTTCGAGACTGTAGTTGTTTCTGAAGGTTAGCTGGGCGCTTCCCCCCGCCGGTATAGCGATGGTCGGCGAAGTCAGACGACTCTCCGAGACAGCGGCGGAGCTTCCGGTCGCCGCGCCGTTCGGTGACGAGACGAAGAAGCCGGTCGTGGTCGTAGTCGCCCACGCGGGCGGCGGCGTCGTGCCGACGAGAGTGGCGACCCAGCCAGTAGGCAGCGCCGGCGCGATCACGCCATCGAAGTTTTCACTCAACGCCGGAGTCGTAACCAATGCGCCCAGAGTAAAGTTAAACGTCACCGTGCCCAGATCAGTAGGCCCGTCCTGCAAATGGAAGGTAGCCGTCACCGTCCCACCGCACGAGCCGCTGGCGACGAAGGTAAACGGTCTCGATACCGGAGGCCCGACGGGGCTGACTATGCCGTAGTTCTGCGGGCCGCTCGGCGCATTGACTCCGCCTCCAGGGAGCAGAGTGGCGACGAGGTTCGAGGTGATGCCATCACCGACGTTCCGCAAGGGGAAGTTGACGGTCACCGTTTCATCGGGATCGAGCGCGCCGTTTGATGGACTGACGCTCTCGGCCGTCACTGTCGTGGGTGGGGCGGCCTGAATCACCGACGTGCCTCCGGCAAAGGGGCAACACAGGAATCGACGCCGACTGATCTCCAGTTGGACGCAACCCACGGTTCCCACATCGGCGGCCCCCGTATCGGCAACTCTCAGCTTCCAGATGCCGTTTGAAGCCTTGCCGTTGAGAGCCGCCAGGGATGTCTCAGGTCTGAATGATCCGGCGAACGGGGCAGTCCCCGTAGAGATTGCTGTGGACGCCGCATCATCAAACACGGTGTGTGCGCCCGAACAGTCATTTGCGCCGCTGCCGAAGTTGTCACCAGCGCCGCCGCGATTGCTCGAAAGCCGGATGATGGTGCCATCGGGATGGATGAGGGAGATAGCCAGGTCGCCGTCGAAGGTGTGGTTCAAACGGACGCGAACATTGACATCGCTGATAGAGCCTGTGTCGGACACAGTGATCGGTATCTCCACCATGCTCACGTCGGGAATAGGAACGGCGATGTTACCGGTGCCGTAGTTGTTCGTGAGCGTGCCGTTGCCGAGCGTGCCCACGTTAAAGGTGTAGGTCGCCGTGCCGAGATCGTTGGCGCCATCCTGGAGCTGGAGCGTGGCGATGATCTTCCCACCGCAGGCGATTAAAGAATCAGCCGTGAAGGAGAACGGAACAGTGACGGGAGAACCACCGGCAATCATCACACCGTAGGTTAGCGGACCGCTTGGCGCAGTAACGCCGCCTGTCGGCAGCAAGGTGGCGACGAGATTTGTGGTATCGGCACTGCCCACGTTTCGCAGTGTGAGGTCAACCGTCACGGTCTCGCCGGGATCAATGGTGCCCGTGGCAGGGGCGCAGCTTTCCGCCGTTAGCGCAGCGCCGGCTGTTTGGATTATTGGTATCGGGTTGAGAACGAAGTTTTGAGTAGTCGTGCCGCCATTGGAGACAACCACCCCAGAGGCGGTGGCGGATTGAAAACCGGGGAAGGAAGCCGTTATATCGTAGGTGTCCGGAGCAACGGTCATCGAGTAGTTGCCCGTGGCGCCGGTGGACCTGTGGAATCCGCTGGCAGTCCTCACGACCGCACCCGGGATTGGAAGACCGGTCGCGCCGTTAGTCACAACGCCTTGCAGCGTGCCTCGCGGCGACGTTGTGCAAACCGGGAACTTGAAATTCCCGATTCTGGTTAGCCAGCCTACAGTGCTGCTCGCCTGACTGGCCGCCGTGTAGTATTCGGTGGTGTACCAGAAGGTGCAGTCATCGGCCGGGTCAACGTTGAGCGAACTGTAGTCGCCCCAGCGGCCGCCCGTACTCCGCTGCACGCCGGTGCCTGCGACCAGGGTTGTTTCGCCCTGCGGCAATCCGTTTGGTGGATCGGTTGCGAGCCGCCCCGCATAACGGATCGAGGGAAATGTAGTGAGGCTCGAGACGCTGTAACCGATGGCGAGGTTGCCCTGGTGGTCCATCGCCGCGCTTCCCATCCAGCGGTTATCGGTGTCGGGCGCGAAGGTCGCCTGCTCGGGCACGGTGAAAGAACCACCCGGGAGGCTGCGCCGAAGCTCATAGTATCTAACCCCGGCACGGTGCGTCGCTTGCGTCGAAGGCGTCACCCCACTGACGTTGACGGTGTGGGTCGCCACCAGAGACTCGCGGTTGCCGAAGTTCCGATACTGCAGGCGGAACAGCAACCGATCCTGGATGGAATCGAGAGAATGGGTCGAGAGAGCCGGGGATGGCTGTTCGATGTCATTCCTGCCCGTCGGATTGCGCGGATCGAAAGCGGCGACGGGAGCATCCGCACGCTGCGTAAAAGTGGAGTTGGACGGGTTGGCGAAGTCCGCATGGAACTCGAAAATCCTGATCGCGTCAATCCCGTTGCCCCCGATGAGGGACAGGAACTGAGCGAAATATGCTGGAGTACCGGCGGGAGGCGGAATCAGGTTGTCCAAATCTGAGGGGAGCATCCCGCCCTTGTTCGAGGCCAGATCGAAGTAGATGAAGCTGGCCGTCGGGTCTCCGACCAGCATCTTGGCGCGGTCGAAGGCAAAGACACCCGCGCCGAGAAAGGCCGTCCCCGCCTGGTTGAACTGGTTGTCGGTCATGTAGTAGCCGTCTGGCCAGACACCGAAATGCGGATAGTCGTTAAACTTGTCGTTGGGCATCAGGAAGTCGTAGAGAAAGTAGGCGCCCGTCGGGTCGCCCGTCCGGGAAATGGCGATGAGCTGGTGTGTATTAGGAGTCGCGGCTGTACAAAACTGGCTGAGCATCCAACGATCCGCCAGAGGGTCGTAGAGCACGATGGGGTCGCCATCGTCGCGCGCCGCACAAGGGCCACCGAGGGAGGTGAACAGGCTGCTCATCTTGAAGGCGGGCGTCAGCGGAGCGCCTGATTTATTGAACACGCGGACGAGCAGGTTGGTCGTTTGGACGTAGTGATTGGGACCCACATCGCCGTTGGTGTCGGGCGGAGAAACTCTGAAGCCAAAGGCCGTGGCGTTGTCGGCGTTACTGAGTCCGTCGGAGCTCACAGCTGGCTCAGGGATTAAATGCACTCCCGGATGCGAATCCTGGATGACGGGATCAACCGAAGGCGCGTCGGGATCATTGTTGGCGTTGGCGGGCAACTGCCGTAGCGGGACCGAAGACGTTTTGGTCACGGTGTTAGGATCGAATTTCCTATCCTCTTCGGCCGCTGCGATGTCACTGAGCGGCGGCGATACCGCGAAACTAACGGCCTGCGCAACCACGGCTACGGGAGGTGAAGATTCCTCCTGAGCATGGGCGACAATGCGTGGGAGAGCCGCGAATAATAGACTGCCCAGCGCCAGTAAAATCATACCGAAGATAAGGAAGCGAAAATGCGATTTCATCAGGGAATCTCCTCAAACTGGAAGTCAAAAGGAAAGATCAGGTTCTTGACTGACCTGGCGCGCGTACTTAAGCATCAGTATTGAACGAAAGGTCACCTTATAAAAAAGCTCCAGCATCACCTGCCTGTGCTGCCGGAGCTTTTGATCGGTTCGAATAAAGAGGTAAACGAGACTCACTACCGCCTGACGTACGCCGCACAGAAAAGTGGCGTTGGCAGTTTTCAGCAGATGGGATATTACAGCCGGGGGAAGCTGCATTACATTGTCCGTTGCGCCTGCTTGTTTTGAGAGAGTGGTAGCCGAAGCGACATTTGTCTAACGCGGCACGGCTCGCCAACAAACGTGAATGGTGCGCATACTATATTTGTTATCCGTTAATGTCAATTAGATACTGCGATGTCGATTGGGAGACGAACCCAACATGGTATCTCTTTTCGAGAGGATTCAAATTCTGGTAAGAATGGAGATAGCCAGCCCTTTCGTTGGATGAAAGAGGAGGCAAAAATAAAACGGTAGATTAATGGACGACTTAAATGCCGCGCATGGCAGCAAGATTATGTCGGGCGACACAGAAATTAGCTGATATAAAGAGCAATATGAACACGGCCACGCTGCTCCCCGATCCCGGGAGTCAGTAACCTTCGGTATGCCGGCGCAGCCATTCATTCAACTCTTCTTCGGTGGGCTCGCGCGCAAGCTCTTCGCGAAGACGTTCACGAACATAGGCGTGTTCGGTTTCGGCAACGTCTTCAAGCTCATGTTTCTCAGTCACTTCTGCGTCTTCTTTATCTTCAGCATTCATAAACCAGGATCTCGCACGTAGCCAATGAGCTTTCTATCGCCAGGTTAGCTCCCTCGCTTGCTACCACCAAACGTCTTTGTTCTCCATCAGCAAAAAAGTTGACCTCTGTGACCTGACAGTGAACCGGCGACGGTTTTATTCGCGATAACTTTCCCGCCGAAGGATTATCGCTCAGCAGGAGATCTATGTCAGCCTTAATTTGCGCCTTCGCAGGTTCATCGATTTCCAGCTCGGTCACAGCGACAGGATGCGGCAGCAAAGTCATTTCACCGTCCAAAAAGATTGTCCACACAAATCCTATATCCAGCAGGATGTACAGCACTTCGTCGAAGACAAAATAGCCAAGTACGGTTGCGCCCACTACGTGCGCGATGACGTGATCCTGGTGAGTGGTTGTATCTTTGGCCGTCCAAACGTTTGCCACGCTTCATGTTCACTTTCATAACTCAGCTGTTGCATTGGGAGATTTCGTCGGAGCAGGCATTTCGTGACTGCCAGTTATAGCTGCAATCGGTGCAGACTCCAACTCCTCGCTGTTTCTTTAGTGAGTCCGTACCTCGATGGATCAGGATTCTTTCAAATTTGGGTTGGCAGCTTTCGTAACCTTGTTGGTCGTCGTGGATCCGCCGGGTGTGGTGCCAATCTTCGTTGCGCTTACGAAGGACGAGCAGCCGTCTCGGCGGCGGACGATCCTACGACGCGCAATCGTGATTGCGTTTGGAGTTGCCTTATTTTTTCTGGTGGCTGGTCGTGCTGTGCTCTCTTATCTTGGAGTAACTGTCCACGCATTTGCTATTAGTGGAGGGATTCTCCTGTTTGCGGCGGCGATGCCCATGCTGTTTGGTCATCGCGGAGGTCTTCAAGCGCCCGAGCCCAAGGAACAAAGCGTGATCCGCGCAGGCTGGCATCCGTTGCTATTGCCATCACACTGGTTTTTCTTGTCTCGTATGTCTCTTTGTATCTGGGGGCGCGTTTGATCGCACGACTGGGCGAAGGCGGAGTACACATAGCCACACGTGTCATGGGGATTGTGCTTGCGGCACTCGCCGTCCAATACGTTCTTAATGGGATTACCGGATACTACAGGTTACTGGTGTCGCGTTGAGGATCCAGTCTGAAGGTGTGGGGGGTTCGGATGGAGTTCACATTGAACCGAGTCGGGCAATAAGGCGCATCGCCAAAACTCGATCTTTCTACCCGCCGCTACTCGATGTAATGTTCCCCTAGTTGCGCTTGCAGCGTCTCGGGTACCGATTTCCAACTCGCCACACAGAGTTCGTGCGGTTTGAAGTCTGACGTGTGCATTCGCGAGACGCGCCAGTGTGTAAGCTTTTCTTCATATAGCCAACGATAAATTGGCCCACTGCCACGCCGACTATAGAAGGCATCGGGACCGGCGGTGGTGCTCACACCCGTTGGTTTGATGTAGACTCGCAGTCCATTCATTGTCGCCATAATAATTCATTCTTAGACGGAATCTTAGAATTGCAAGAATCCAATTACGGCCGGGACGTCTGTCGTTTGACCTTTTGCGTGCTCGCAACTCTACTCCCGTAATTCAACTCAAGTTCGACATGGTCGTGGGCTTCGTCCTTTACCCTGGTAAAAGGTACCAGCCCCCTCTTCACTTCTTCGAGCGCAATGCTTGTGTTTCTACGCCTTTTCTTGTCGACCTCGATGCGCGGTTTTGAACCGTGCAGGAGCTGCTTCGTTCTTAAGCCTGCCAGGATGATGAGCCGGAAGCGGGAATCTATTCCCGGCCACGTTCCCTCGCTTGCTGCTCCGCTTAAACCGTTACCATTTAGTTTTTCAGTGCTCGCCGTTAGCTGTTTATTTCTCAAAGTTTTCCAATCTTGTTTATGCGAATCAAACTTCAAAACGCATTTTGTAAACGGATATTTTATTCATCTGACGACAAAAACTTCAACAGGAGAAAGAGCGCCCTGCACTGCCAAAACGGCGATAAGTCAAACTTGCAGCCACCTTACACCAATATCCTTCCACAGTGATCGCAGGCAGAAATCATGGGGCAGCCACGCTCTTCGCTGTTTTGCCTTCGACTTCGTGCATAAACTGCGCCAGTTGCTGATGGTCAAGGGGACGACCCCGGCTCAGTTTTAATGAAGGATTCTCGACCAGCCAGAAGCAGGCTTTGCCTTCGTCCGTCGTCGTGAGATTCTCAAACGCCGCCTCATCAAGCATTACAGGTTTGAAACATTCCATACCAGCATCGCGCGAACGCGCTATCATCGCGGCGCCAACGGTGTAAAATACAGGAACTCGAAAACGTCCGTGGTCGTCCAGGGCAAACCAGTCGCCATTAGCGCGCTGCATCGCAAATAAGTTATTCAAAGATGGCATAAGACTTTTGCAAACTCAGCTGGGGGTAATACGCGGCCCCGAAGTGATGTGTAATTCGTCTTCACTGTCGTGGTGCAGAAAAGCCGAAAACACCAGGAACGCCGCGCCGCAAGCAAAAATCGCCATGGCAATAGCCCACCAAAGATGGCTTGTGCCGCCTTGTGCGTCCACGATGCCGCTAGCATTCTTAAATGCGACGAATTGGTAGAATTGCCAAACGGCGATCGACGCAACTACAACTACGCCAACAATCGAACCCACCAGTTTTTTCATATTCTTTTTCACATAGCTCATTAGGACCACCCCCCAGGAATTAATGGTAAACGGGCTCTTACCAGACTTTGAAAACGCTCATGTTTTCTCTAGTCATGTCGGTCCTTTGACCACGCTTTGTGCATGGCCTGATGCCTGCGACGAGCGATTGAGCGACGAACCGACGGAGCTGCCACGCTGTTAACCACCGAGCCAAACATCGGAATTCTGTCGTCAGCCTGCGGTTCTACTTTCCAACCGTTTATGAAAGCCCAGCGCGCGGTAGCCGGTGAATCGCTTCTTGCGCGCGAAACACTGGATTCTTTCCCCTGAGCTAATGATTTTCTTGGAGAATCCATGCGGACTACAATCCCCACTGCTGACAATTGAATAGAGAAACCGTTAAACCAGAGATAGCTGAGGCTCGCTAACTTTTAGGGCGTGGCCCGCAAAGCTAACAAGCGCTTCAGATTCGCTTTCGTAAACATCGAAGACCTCAAGCAGTTTTGTCATGGTCAAGAGTTCACGAAGAGTTTCTGTCAAATAGACCAACTTGATTTCTCCACCTTTATTCAGGACTGAAACCTGACTCGAAATGAGCTCGCCCAGTCCGCTCGAATCAATGTATGTGACGCCGGCGAGATTCAAGAGAATCAGGCGTTTCCCTTCTTGAATGAGACAGCGGATCGACTTATACAAAGCAGCCGTGTTTCCGCCGATTCTCACTCTACCTTTCATATCGAGAATTGTGATGTTTTCCACCTTGCGCTGGTTGATATAAAGGTTAATCACTTGCTACTCCTGGGGATGAAAACTCTGGCGATTGAATTTAAGACTTACAAACTGCTTACACTAACCCGGCGGCAGCGGCCTTGTGGAATGTTGAGTTTGCGAACTCAAACGTTGCCACGATTGGCGTTCCCTCGATCACATTCGACAGGGTTTTCAAGACTTCTCTATAGCCCGTGCTGTCGTAAGCTTCGGCTTCTTCTTGTGTGTCCCAAAAAGTATTGACGACTGCTTCCTTGCGCTGGGGAGAAATAAAGGTGGTCTCGTCGCGAAAACCCTTCTGCATGCGCAGCATGGGAATAATTTCGCGCTCGTTTATGCGAGTAAGCTCCGTGGCCGAATCGGCTTTGAGCTTCATAGTGACTTGTCTTCCAAACATTTGTTAGCTCCTCAAACGAAGGCTGTTGGCTTCAGGTAATCTGGTTAATTCCAGAGGAGCTGAGAAGGGAGTGAGCGGCTCGGTTCACTGCAACCTTACGGCAAGCGCTTGTATATGTCAAATGTAGAATATATTGCAGATAGACAATATTGCTCGTATGTGATAAATAGTACTCCTTGAGCGAGGCACCTTCAATGATTGAGATTCGAGTAGACGAGTTACTGGGTGATCACGGCCGAACCTTTTACTGGCTGGCCAAAGAGACAGGTATTAGCCACACCACTCTTTGGCGTTTGAAGAAAGGCAAGGCGCTTGGTATTAATTTCGATACGCTGGAGAAACTGTGCGGTGCACTCAAGTGTCAACCGGGCGACGTCCTCTCGCTGGCAAACGATAAGAGGAACGGCAAGAGCCCCCGCGCAAGAAAGAAGCAAAGATGAGTAGTAACACTGTGAAGCCTCTTACGTGTAGATTTATTGAGAGCGAATCCGATGTTCTTCTAGAGCTGACTAACGCGGCCGACCACGCGCTCAAGTCAGTCGAGATCTTGACTGTCTTCTTGAAGGATCTGGATACCCCGGGTGGTGGTCCTTCACAAGCTCATATTAGATTTGAGCCGGTAAGTTCTATCCGGCCAAAAGAGAACGTCGTTCTCTCCCACAAAACCTGGATAAATGGGCAGGCTGCGGACGCTAGTGCCGATCAGTTGGCACGACTAAAAATCGTGACGGGCGAAGTGAAGCCTTACGTACTGGATATTTCCTGGCAGGATCCGGAAGGCAAGACACGTTTTCAACGAATTCCGGTTGGGCACTGAAACTGAAATTCGCCAGAATCCGACTGATCTTCCCTGCGGGCAAGAGGTAGAGAATGAATTTACAGACAAGTCCTGCAACTGGTATTTTTCAAGCGCCGGTAAAGTTATTGAGAAGAGAGCGCCATGATAGTTTGTGAATTCTGCCTGCAGTACAAGCAGGACGGTCAATGCGGTCTCGGCCTCAAAATTCCGAAGAGCATGACGTGCCGTGAGTTTGGTCCGACGATGGAAAAATTCTGCTCTGATGCCAAAGACTTCGTGGATCCAAGACAAATTGTCCAGATGGCCACCTACTTCGGAATCAAGGGGCCGGAGCTAAAAAAGGTGAAGCTCATGGCCGCACAAGAACAAAACACTCGCCCGTAGTTTTTATTCACCAGGACTATCGATTACCTTCAATAATTCAACGTCCGCTGCTTCGTCCAATCCGCGCCTTCCCATAGCCAATATCAGTGGTCTTCGGCATTGAAATGGAACCTGAAAGAGCTCAAAAGAGTCGAGCTCTCGCTCGACCCTTTAGCGTTACCTGGATCGTTGAATGAAGTAGGGGAGAAGGAGAACGGGTAAAGGGGAAGGGGTAAAGGTTAACTGGTTAAAGCGATTTCTTCCCCTTTACCGTTTACCCCTTCGTTCTTTCTTTACCCGTTCCCGCCTTTTACCCTTCCTTTATCCGTGCAGGGAGAGGCGCTACCTGGTCGGTGCGCTCGCCAGAATCGTTATTTCTGTGCCACTCCGGAGTTGAAGATCGTCTTTGCCCCGAACATAAACCGTGCCGGCCCCGCCTGCGGCACCAATGATGCCGCCAATTGCTGCACCTTTACCACCACCGGCAATTGCGCCAATGATCGCGCCGATGGCCGTGCCAATACCCGCGCGCTGGATGGTCTGCGTAGTCTGATTATCCCCCTGCGCGGTTCCTTCATTATCAACATTCACCGTATCACCTTTCGCCGTTCGAACGCTTCCGATGATGCCGTTGAATCGGTATGTTTGACCATTCCTTAGCCTGATCGTGTCGAAGTTGAGCGTCATTGCCGACCGACCGGTAAGACGTCCGCTTTGGTCAACTCTGCCGATTGTGCCTTCGATGACGGCGCCATCGTACTGACTTGGCTGGCGTACAGTCATCGTGAAACGGTCGCCCTCCCTGGCCTGGTTTGTGATCAGGTCATTGTTAAGGTGTGCGACTACCGTTTCCCCATCTCGCACAATGTATTCACCACTGGCTGAACTTGTATTGCCCAAAATCGCCGTCGTGCCGTTATAGACATTCCATTGCGCGGTATCTGAGGTGCGGTCATAGACGCTGTCGACTACAACTGCCTGAGATGTTCCGTCAGGAAAGATTTGACGCCTCACCCGTAGGCGGCGACCGTTTTCGATCGGATCGAAAATGACGGTGAAATCATTTTCTCTGTACCCGCTCGAGCTAACGACTAACTGGTCGCCGTTCAAGGTTGCAGTCACGCGGGTTAACCTGCCATTGGGAAGTTGTTCCTGGTGCTCGCGTCCATCAGCCACAAATGTTGTCTGCGGAGCGCGTGAAGATGAGATTGTCACTGTTGTACCCTGGCGATCAATCGCGAGCATGTTCGGCGATTCAAGCCGAGCCAACATGCGATCATAGGCCTGCCGGTCATTGTTCGACATGTTTCGGCTCGATCGTTCCGCTACTTCGCGGGGGTTGTCGCTAAGCGATGGGTCTAATCTGAAAGTTCCGCTGAGGCGATTTGCGTTATATGTACTACCGCCGGTCTGCGAACCAAACTGCCTGAGACTGCTGTTACCCAAATTCGAGGAGATGTTATGAGCACGGGCGAGCGTGTTTACATCAGTGCGGACAGTCGACCAGTCGTTCTGGGCGCGATCGGTAAGCTGATTGTTGCGCATGAATTGTTCGATTAGCGTAGCTTGTCCCACCACGCGCTCAACATCGCTTTGCAGAGACCGCCTGGCGTCGAAGTTATTGCGCAGTTGGTCCGTGGCGCTCTCGAAGTTACGCAACGAGTCATCAATGTTGTCTTGACGTCCAGGTTGACCGTAAGCGGAGCGGTCAAAGGCGTCATTGAGACTCGAGCGAAACGTGTCACCGCCATTCTCAATCCGTCCAATTAACTGGTTGAGCTCTCGATCGCTCAGCCGGTTCTGCGTGTTTGTACCTATCGGAGGAAAAGATTGCTGACTCCACTGCCAGCTAACTCCGTAAGCGTTGGCCAGCGAGGTCAGATCGGATCTTACCGATGCCCAATTATTCTGGGCCCTTCGGCTCAGGTGATTGCGCCTCATGTAGTCATTGACTGCCGAGGCCTTTTGCAGAACGTTCTGTACTTCCGAACCGACCGAACGGCGACTATTGAAGCTAGTGCGCAACCGATGCGTCGCGGCGTCAAAATCGCGCACGATGTTGGTGCTGTAGTCTTCCGCGCGTGAGTTGTCCATACGTCCTCGATTGAGCGCTGTAGTAACACTGTTGCGGAAGTTATCGGAGCTTTGCGTGAGACGTCGAAGGATGTCACTAACCTGGCGGCGATTAGGTTGCCGCTGCATCTGCGCGTTCAGGCAGATGCTCGAGAGTGTGATCAAAATAAATACTGAGACAAAACGTTTTAGATTCTTCATTTTTCTTCCTCCATCTTCTTACAGCTATGGTTGGGTTCAATGGACTAAAGGCGCTGCAGGTGCCGACTCGCGCAATTTCTGTGCAGCATTAACCGCGCCAGCCTATTCAATTATTTGGGAGCTTGGGGGGCGCCAGCGCCACAAAGGTTTCCGTTCTTGAGTCGTCTCTCAAAAACAACAGAAGACACAAAACGGGGGCGGAGTCCGGTGTCGAAAGGTGATTTCTAAAGAACTAATGTTAAGGGTGTAATACTACTCTGTCTGTGCGCCAGCACACAGATGAGGCGTTGAGGGAGAAAGGCGTTGGAAGGAACACAGGCCTTTTGCCCTGTTCGGTCAAAAAAAAATTTAAAAGAGTGGGTCGTCGCCCCATGGAGCCCCACTCTTCACCCCCGGTAAACTTCGTTCCCACACATCTAAATCCCTTTGTAAGAACATGCCGGGTCGAAACTTCCTCGGTGTTGCTTGACCATCAAGTGCTCTCTGAATCCGAAAATTAGGCCTCGAAGGAAGCTGAAAGTGTTTTTGGAGCTTGTCGTCCTGACCGAATTTCATCTCAGGCCGTGAGAGTTGTCCTTTCCCTGGCGAAGTCCCGGCCGCGAAACGTTTTATCGGCTGCATTCACAAAGTGCATGATGGTTTCGACGAGGCCATCAACATTTGGCTTAATCAAGTAGGCATTAGCCCCCGCCTCAATCCCATCTTGCTTATCTGTGTCATAGGCCGCCCCTGAATAGAAAAGAATCGGCGTCAGGCTGTCGAAGGCCCGTATTCGGCGGCACAATTCAAAGCCATCCAGGTCCGGCAACACCACGTCCAGCAAAAACAGGTCGAAGTGTTGGGCTTGAATCATCCGCAAAGCATCTCCGGCTGATCGGACACATAGGGCTTCAATGTTCGAGTGCTTCAGCAGCACGCTTAACATTTCACAAGCGTCTGCGTCATCGTCGACACAAAGAACGCGGGGTTCGTCTCTGGATAGCATAGGTGGTCCCTCATCGGGGGAACTCTTCGGCGCCCGTAGTTTAAACACTAGCTTAAAGTTTGTATGTGCGTTGACGCACATAGTCAAAAGTTATACTCTGGTATGGGCAAGTCATTGACAATTTACTCAATAACTTCGCTTTCGACGCCTGTTACGAGGTCCGTCAGGTGTGGAGATGATTACCCTCACTGTCCGGAGAGAAATTCCATGAGTTCAACCGCTACACAGGAAGAAGCACCCAAATCCGACAACCGAGACGAATCACTTCAGAATCATCTGCTTGCCGCGCTGCCTGAAGAGGAACTCGCAAGGCTCCTCCCGCACTTGCAGCCAGTTACATTGGCGCTTGGCACGGTAATTTACGAATCCGGTGAAAAAATGGAGTACGTCTTTTTTCCAACCACCGGAATTGTTTCCCTGCTCTACATAATGGAGAACGGCGCCACCGCCGAGATCGGGGTAGTCGGCAATGATGGCCTGGTAGGCATTGCTCTTTTCATGGGTGGCGATACAACTCCTAACCGGGCGGTAGTTCAAAGCGCCGGTAGAGCTTTGAAGATGAAGGCAAAGGTGCTCCAGGAGGAGTTCACCCGCGCTGGTGAATTTCACAACCTCCTGCTGCGCTATACGCAAGCGCTTATTACACAGATTTCTCAGACCGCCGTCTGTAACCGACTGCATTCGGTAGACCAGCAACTTTGCCGCTGGCTACTCTTGAGCCACGATCGTTTGCCGTCAGACAGGTTGATCATGACGCATGATCTCATCGCCAACATGCTGGGTGTGCGCCGCGAGGGTATCACGCACGCAGCCAAGCGTCTGCAAGAAGTGGGGTATATTAGCTACGTTCGTGGCGATATGACGATCCTGAATCGTAAAGGCCTGGAGGCAAAGGTCTGCGAGTGTTACGCGGTTGTTAGAAAAGAGTATGATCGCTTATTTGCCTAGGCCTGTTGCTGCCTCCTCATCTTCTGCCGTAGGTCGCTCTTACGTCCCAATTAAGCTCACTTGATCTGCAAAGAGGAAAGCTGATTACCTACAGCCGCGGTCGCCTCAAGGTTCTCTCGACCGGGCCTTGAAGCGGTCTCTTGCAGTTGTTACCGGCTGATCAAAGACGAAACAGGTGATTGAGTGAGGACCGTCAGAAGGGCGTGGATTGTAAGTTCGGGCGCATGTCCGGTTACGTGCAAACGATAAACACGTCACTTGCCATACGCATCGTTCAACTTCCTAAAGTGATAACCCATAGCCGCCAATCGCATTGATTGAGGGAACTGGTCGTAATGCTTCGCCACAATCCCCCCGAAGAATCGCCAGAATTCTCCGCGTTCGGCATCCAGCACACCAAGCCTGAAGATAAGGCGAATAAGCGCCGCAAGACTGCTCATAACATTCAGGCGCGTCGGCTCCGAAACCTGCTGGGTTGTCCGCTGCAGCGAATCAAACACCCGCTGGTAATACTCGCTCGGTTTGTAGATCGTGCGCATGATCGACTGATAACCCTCCACCAGGCGCGCAACGTCCATTTTCGGCACAAAGTTTAGCGAGCAGTTGGTATTGTTCCCCGAGCTTTCACCCAGCAAGCGTCCCTCCTTTTTCAACCTGCGCCAAAGCTGGGTATCGGGAAGCGCTGTAAGCAAACCGACCATCGCCAGCGGTATCGCGCTCTCTCGAATAAAGTTAATCTGCCGTTCAAAGATGTCTTCAGGATCGTTATCAAACCCGACGATGAAGCCAGCCATCACTTCCATCCCGTAACTCTGAATCTTTTTAACTGACTCGAGGAGGTTTCCGCGATTCTGCGTCTTCTGGGCTTCTTTCAAACTCTCTTCCACTGGTGTCTCGATGCCGAGAAAGACGCGTCGAAACCCCGCGCGGCGCATGTCACTGAGTAGTGCATCGTCGTCCGCAAGATTGACACTTGCCTCGGTCATAAGTGAAAAGGGATGGCCATTTCTCTCCTGCCACTGAGCCAGCTCAGGCAGAAGATGCCTGACATTCTTTTTGTTCCCGATGAAGTTGTCATCAACAATAAAAAGCGTGCCGCGCCAACCAAGTCGCAGCAAAGCGTCAAGCTCGGCCAGTATCTGCTGATTACTTTTTGTTCGCGGCACCCGCCCGTAAATTTCGATGATGTCGCAAAACTCGCAGTTGAAGGGACAGCCCCGCGAATACTGCACCGACATCGAGCTGTAGCGTTTCAGCTCGGCAAGATGAAAATCGGCAACGGGAGTCGTTGAAAGTGGAGGCCGCTCAGCAGCTTGATATGAACTCCTGGCCTCGCCGCGCTCCAGGTCTTCAATAAACTGCGGCAGCGTAGTTTCGGCTTCCCCCAGGAAGATGTGATCAACTTCCGGCAAGTCTTCGATGGTGGTCGTCACGTATGGCCCACCCAGGACTACGCGCTTACCCATTGCCTTACATTGCCGCACGACCGTATGAACAGATTCTTTCTGGACCAGCATCCCCGTTACAAAAACCATATCCGCCCACTCGATATCCGAGGACTTCAGCCCGCGAACATTCAAATCAACCAGCCGCCGTTGCCATTCTTTCGGCAATAACGCAGAGACGGTTAACAGCCCAAGCGGCGGAAACGCGCATCGTTTTTTTTCGAACGGAAGAGCGTGGCGAAAACTCCAATACGTATCGGGAAATTCAGGATTTATTAAGAGGACATTCATCGCGTACTCCTTCGCAAGGCACCAGCCCGCAGGGCTAATCGCACAGCAAAAACGCAGTCAGGCGCGCGCCCTAAAGTAATCATTACAGGGTGAGATCGTAATCCTTAATCAGAAAAGCGTCGGTAATAGTTACGTAAGAGTTGGTGAAGAATCTGATAATCGAGTATCCAGCGCGAACTAACAGAGGACACAGAAATATCACAACTTTTGAGCCTAACTAAGTCGTAACTTGTAGAATCAATTGGACAAAATGGATAGAATGCGTTTGGCTTTCCTTGGCGCTGTAAATGAACGTTCCGCCTTTGACAAGTTAGATTTCTCCCGATTTGTAGAGTATCAGCCCAGCGCCAGCCAATCTGCCAGGTATTATTGTTTAGTGTTGCTTTATAAGACGCGGAGGTACTCTTGATTAAGTCCAATAACAATTCAGTTAATGAAGTAATTCCACTCAACCCGAACGAGGTTGCTAAGTTGAACCATGCGCCCCGCTCGAATTGGTCCGAGATGAGCGATACGGAGCACTTTGTGCAGTTCTATGAGGCGGATGGATTCCTCCTGAACTCACTGAGCGGCTTCATTGGCACAGCCATTAACTCGGGCGACGCCGCACTCGTTGTGGCAACGAAGGCACACCGAGACGGCCTTGACGAGTTATTGCAGGCAAACGGGCTGGACGTGACCGGCGCCAAAACTTGTGGACAGTATGTGGCGTTGGATGCGGCGGACACGCTATCCAAGTTTATGATTGATGGAGCACCTGAGCCCGGTCGCTTCAACGACGTCATTGGCGGAGTCATCGCCAGCGTTACGGATGACCGCTCGCGCGTGCGTGCTTTCGGAGAGATGGTGGCGATTCTCTGGGCGGAGGGTAATTACACTGCCGCCATGCGGCTCGAAGAACTCTGGAACGATTTGCAGAAGGCACATTCATTCTCGCTGTTCTGCGCCTATCCGATGAATGGCTTTGGCGGTGAGAAATTCGTCGAATCCCATAGTGGCGTCTGTACCGTTCATTCCCGAGTCATCCCGGCCGAAAGCTATGCGGACCTCGCAGATCCGGATGCTCGCTTGCGCGCAATCGCTCAGTTGCAGCAGAAAGCAAAATCGCTTGAGGCAGAGATCTCCGACAGACTGCGAGCGGAAGAAGCGCTCCGGGTTGCACTCGTGCGCGAACAGATGACCCGATCCGAAGCTGAGACCGCCAGTCGCATGAAGGATGAGTTTCTGGCTAACGTCTCACACGAGCTGCGCACGCCGCTTAATGCAATTATTGGATGGTCTCATCTCCTTCGCAGCGGCAGTTTGGACGAAGCTACCATGGCACGCGCTATGGAAACCATCGATCGCAATGCCAAGTCGCAGGCACAACTAATCGAAGATATCCTTGACGTGTCGCGAATGATCACCGGCAAGCTTCGCCTAAATAATGAGCCGGTCGATATTGCCTCTGTCATTAATGCCGCAATTGACTCAGTGCAGTTGGCGGTTGATTCCAAAGATTTACAACTGGAAGTTACACTCGATCCTTCGGCCCGCCACACTGTAGGCGACTCAAGTCGTTTACAACAGGTTGTTTGGAACTTGCTCGCCAACGCAATCAAGTTCACGCCTTCCGGTGGTCGCATTGAAGTGAAAGTACGGCGCGCCGGGCGCAATCTGCAAATACAGGTGAGCGACACAGGTGACGGCATCAGCCCTGCTTTCCTTCCTTTTATCTTCGATCGATTCCGTCAGGCCGACGGGACCAGCACACGTCAACACGGTGGACTTGGTTTGGGATTAGCAATTGTGCGGCATCTGGTAGAGCTGCATGGCGGCACAATCAAAGCGGAGAGCGCGGGCGAAGCACAGGGTGCCACCTTCACTGTCAAACTTCCTCTTGCGCCTTCACCGGAAAGGGCCAGGCAACGAAGAAAAGTTGCTCCGACCTCAAAGCCAAGAGAAGACTCCCAGGGACAGTTCGCTTCGCTGCCTTCTCTCGACGACGTGCACGTGCTGCTGGTGGATGACGATGCGGATACGCTTCAGATTCTGAGCGTCATGCTGGCCAATTCAAAAGCGACGGTACAGACTGCGGCTTCGGTGAGTGAAGCGCTGGAAGTGCTTGAGTGGTATGAGCCTGACGTAGTGGTATCGGATTTGGCGATGCCAGGCGAGGATGGTTATTCACTCATCAGGCAATTGAAAGCACTCGAAGCGGAAAATGGAAAGCAAACGCCGACTGTGGCATTGACCTCATATGTGCGCGTCGAGGATCGTGCGCGCGCTTTGTCTGCCGGCTTCAACATGTTCGTGCCAAAGCCGGTACAGCCGGACGAACTAATCACCGCTATCGCAAACCTTGCCGAGCCCGGCGACGGTTTTTAGACCCTTTGTTTCGGCGATAAGGTTTTCAAAGCCGGCCCACGCTCTGGCTAAAATCAACAATCAGAAGACGGCGCTAATCGAGGCGCGCGGACCAAACTTTTTGGGACGACCAGGGACCTTCAACCCCTCACGCCGCTTGTGTTTTCGACACCGCCTTGCCCTTTGCCATCTCACGTTCTTTCTCTTCCAGCCAATGGTCCACCATGCGTTGCAAGCTTGGTTTGTAGCGCTCAAAGTCCCCCGGCACTAAGTCCATCGTCGCCTGTGTAACGCGGAACTCCGGTTTCTGGTCGGCGTCCTGGTTGGGGGGTTCCATGTGGAATAGATCTGCGGTAGTGTCGTCAACAATTACCGGAACACTACACCATTCGATTTGTTTGTTACTCACAATATCCCCCCTTTTAATTACGTTGATAGCGTTGGGCAATACGGGAGAGCGCAATAGATAGCGCCCCCGCGCCTAATGTTTTTACAAGTGTATGATGAGCAGCATAAAACCTGCTGACTTGATCGATTACAGAAGGATCTTTCTTTGCCGCCTTGGCGGCTATCTCCTGCACCGCCTCGGCGGGAATCTCCTGGGCTTGCTCGGGCGTGATCTGCGTTGGCTGTCCACTACGCAAAAGATTTATCAGATTGAATAACGTCCCGCCGGTTTTGGCGGCTTCCTGTCGTGACAAGATCTGCGAAAGAATCATTGGACCAGCAGCATTCACCAGCGTGTTTAGAATCCCCGCTTGCTGTTCACCACTGGAATTACCGAATAATTGACCAGCCATCTCTCCGAATTCAGGCGTCTGCTCGGAGCGAAAAGCAGCGGAAATCCCATCTGCCAGTTCGGGCTGCGGCGCACTCTGGGCGATTTGATCAAAATCGTCCAGGACATTTGAGCGGGCCCGCACAGCCGCAGTCCCATCATATTGCTGCAAGACTCCGCTGAGTTGATTCATCCAATCCATTTATTCCTCCCAACGTATTCTGAGAACGTGAACACCAACCACCTTTGAAGATAAGCTTTCAAGCAACTCGAGCAGCTCCGGTGCGAAACTCGTCACCTGCCCTGCTGTTTTAAGTTCTTTATGACGACACTTCTGAGAGTATAGTTCAGCATAAGGGTGGAACGCGTCCCTTTGGGATCGCGACCATGTTTTTTTTCGATTAGGCCTACGAAGCTAACTATGTGAACGTCGACAGTTCGCAATTGACCCCAAACCAGCCCGCCGGAACGGCTTAATCAACCCTTCGGTCTTACGAATTTCAGAGCCACGCCGTTCATGCAGTAGCGCAGCCCCGTGGGTTTAGGGCCGTCGTTGAAGACGTGACCGAGATGCGCATCGCACCTGGCGCACAAGACCTCAGTTCGTTTCTCTGACAGGCTCCTGTCCACTTTTTCCTGCACATTCTCTTTCGCGATCGGTTCCCAGAAACTTGGCCATCCCGTGCCTGAGTCAAACTTGGCTTCTGAGCTGAACAGCGGCAACTCACAACCGAGGCATACAAATGTGCCTCGCTGGTGAATGTGATTGAGCGGACTCGTATAAGGCGGTTCAGTGCCCTTTTGCCGCATCACCTCATATTGTTCGCGCGTAAGAGTTTGTTTCCACTCTGCTTCTGTCTTACTCACTTTTTTGACTCCCTTGGGCTTTGTGGGATTGCTGCGATTCCTATCGTCATCCGTTAAAAGCGATGCGGAAACCAATGGCAACCCCGCGAACGCTGCAAATGCCCCTAACGCTATAGAAGATGAAATAAAGTAACGTCTGTTCATAGTGGACTTCCTTATTTACTTGCTAGTTTAATCGAAGTAATTACGAACAAACAAACAGAGCGGATTTCCAAGGTCCGATGCGTTCAAACTTCTGGCCCCGATGATCGCGTCATAGAACCGCGAGCGGGACCGGGTATCATGGAGCTAAGACAAAAACCCCCGGCCAAATAATCCGGCCGGAGGCCTTGTTTAGTCGCAGGTAGTTGCCTACCGCGATTTAGTAACGCGAGCCGCCGTTGCGACCGCCGCCACCCCCGCCGCGATCTTCGCGTGGCTTGGCTTCGTTGACGTTCAGCGCCCTTCCGCCCAGGTCCTTACCGTTAAACTGCTGGATAGCAGCAGCGCCTTCTTCCTTCGTTGACATCTCAACGAAGCCGAAGCCGCGTGAGCGACCTGTTTCGCGATCTTCAATTAAGGATACGCTCTCGACCGTGCCCGCTTGCGCGAATAGTGTCTGCAGTTCCTGGCTCGAAGTTTGGAACGCGAGATTACCGACATAAAGTTTCATAGTCATAGTTTCTTACCTTTTCCCAGATGGGATTTTCCCTTCCGAACTTCTCCGTTGGGGACTTAACAGAAGCCGCATGCGGAACATGGTAGCTTCCCAATTTGCTACGGACGTTGGGATTACATATCCATGCCGCCGGGCATTGCCCGTGGCTTGTCATCTTCCTGTAGCTCAGAAATGAGGGCTTCCGTTGTTAGCATTAAGCCCGCGATTGATGCTGCGTTTTGCAGCGCGCAACGCGTGACTTTCGCGGGATCGATAATCCCCGCGGCAACAAGGTCCTCAAAAGTTTCAGTGGCGGCGTTGTAGCCGAAGTTGGCATCTTTATTAGCGCGAACCTTCTCGACAATTACCGCCCCTTCTTTACCGGCATTCTGTACGATCTGACGCAACGGCTCTTCAAGCGCGCGCCTGATGATGTTGACGCCAATCTGTTCGTCCTCATCGCCGATCGTTTCGCCGTCTTCATTTGTTTCGAATGCTTTGAACTTGTCCAACGCCTTGGCCGCGCGAATGAAGGCCACGCCGCCCCCGGCCACGATGCCTTCTTCAACAGCCGCGCGGGTGGCGTTCATCGCGTCTTCAACGCGCGCCTTCTTCTCTTTAAGTTCAGTTTCAGTGGCTGCACCAACGCGAATCACGGCCACGCCGCCGACCAGTTTCGCGAGACGCTCTTGAAGTTTCTCGCCGTCGTAGTCTGATGTGCTCTCTTCAATCTGGGCCTTGAGTGTTTTCACGCGGGCCTTCAGGTCCTCGGTGTTACCCGCGCCATCAATGATGGTTGTGGTGTCTTTGCCGATCGTGACCTTTTTGGCGCGTCCCAAATCCTCAACCTTGACGTTCTCGAGTTTGATGCCGAGATCTTCGCTAATGACTTTGCCGCCGGTCAGGATTGCGATGTCCTGGAGTAACTCCTTGCGACGATCACCATAACCCGGAGCCTTAACTGCCGCGACGTTGATCGTGCCACGCAATTTGTTAACGACGAGTGTCGCCAGGGCTTCACCTTCAACATCTTCCGCGATAATCAGAATTGGCTTGCCCAACTTGGCAATTTGCTCAAGAATCGGCAGCAGGTCTCGCATAGAAGCAATCTTCTTTTCGCTCAAGAGAATCACTGGATTCTCGAGCACAGCTTCCATCTTTTCCGCGTCAGTAATGAAATAAGGTGAAAGGTAACCGCGATCAAACTGCATTCCTTCGACAAATTCCAAATCCGTCTCCATCGTCTTCGCGTCTTCAACCGTTATCACACCGTCTTTGCCGACCTTCGCCATCGCTTCGGCAATCAACTCGCCGATAGCCTCATCGCCATTGGCCGAAATCGTGCCGACCTGCGCAATCATGTCACCCGCGACGGGCTTCGACAGCTTTTTGATCGCCGCGGTCGCGCGCTCAACTGCTTTGTCGATGCCGCGCTTCAAGGCCATTGGGTTTGCGCCGGCTGCGACGGTCCTGACGCCTTCGCGGTAGATCGCCTGGGCCAGGACGGTTGCGGTGGTGGTGCCGTCGCCGGCAACGTCCGAAGTCTTGGAGGCCACTTCGCGCACCATCTGCGCGCCCATGTTCTCCGTCGGATCTTTGAGATCAATCTCTTTCGCCACGGTCACACCATCTTTAGTGATGGTCGGGCTGCCATACGACTTACCGAGAACGACGTTGCGCCCCTTAGGACCGAGCGTGATTTTCACCGCGTCGGCGAGTTGATTGATGCCGCGCAGAATCGCAGCCCGTGACTCTTCGCCATGTGTTATTTGTTTTGCCATAATTTTATCTTTTTCTCCAAATCAAAGTTGTAACGCAAACTGTTAGTTTGCTAGTGTCGTAACGCAAACCGTTAGTTTGCGGACCTTGGAATGCCACCCGCTGGAAATGAGTGCTTCGGCTCTACCGCAAACTAACAGTTTGCGATCCACCAGAAACCTATTTCTTTTTGCCGCCAGCAGCCGCACCAGCGCGGGTGATGATTCCCAGAATCTCGTCCTCGCGCATGATCAACAGCTCTTCACCGTCGATCTTGATTTCAGAACTAGTGTATTTGCCAAACAAAATACGGTCGCCTGCCCTAACATCCAGGGGCTGGCGCGCCCCGTCTTCTTTATACTTGCCCGATCCGGCAGCAATCACTTCGCCTTCCTGCGGTTTCTCTTTTGCGGTGTCGGGGATAATGATGCCGCCGCGCACCTGTTCGCCTTCGTCAATCCGCTTCACAATCACGCGGTCATGTAATGGTGTGATATTCGTCTTCATACTTACTTCAATCTCCTTTTCGGTTTTTCCGCTAAGAGTTTAATCGAGGGCGGACGCGGGTCCGCCCTCCGTAATCAGAAGCTTTTCAGCCTCACGCTGTTGTGGCAGCACTCTTGTGGAACGTTGAATTGGCAACCTCAAAGGTCTCCACCGTTGGTGTGCCGTCCACCACTTCCGACAGGGCCTTCACTACCTCAGGATACCCCGCGTTGCTGTAAGTCACCGCATCCTCTTTCGTGTCCCAGAGGCTAATGCCTACTGCCAGCGAGCGTTCAGGGGCGACAAAGGTGATCTCATCGCGAAACCCATTCTGCTTGCGGAGCAGCGGAAGAATTTCGTTCTCGATAATGCGGTTAAACTCTGGGTCGGAATTAGGCTTGAGTTTTATAGAGACATGGCGTGCAAACATTTTTTTAGCTCCTTCGGTTTTGAGCTGTGGATTTCAGGCGATCTGGAAGATCCCAGAGGAGCTGAGAGCGGAGTAAGCTGGACTCGGTTCGACACCACCCTACGCTAACGGTCGCTATATGTCAAATGCAGGATATATTGTGCACGTGGTAGGGGTCTTCGGTCTTGGGTCTTTGTACTTTGCTCTTTGAGCTTTGTACTTGTTTGGTCCTTTCAAACGTCGAGGTGAAAGAAGAAAGTACAAAGCTCTAAGTACAAAGACACAACACCGAAGACCTTCACCCCCGCCGCCCTTCCAGTGTCGGATGCTTATTGCACGAGAAACATTTTTGCTGGCCACGATCCTTGCCCTCCCGCTAATTCTGTTGGTTTGCTGCACAAATTTAGCATTGCGTCAGCGGCATTCTCGTTGCACTTAACCCTTTTGGTCTACAAATAAGGCACTGCCCGCGGGTTCGATTTACTTAAGTCCGCAGGCCATGTCTTCCAAGTTTAGGAACATAAGGAACATTCATGCTGAAAACACATCTGTCCTGGCTTATCTCAGTACTGGTCTTGCTCGGAGCTTTCTCGCAACCCGTCGCGGCCCAACAAGCGGCTACCATGGACCAAGTCAAAATAAAGGTCGCCAGACTCGGAGTCGGCGAAAAGGCCAAAGCAACTCTCAGGCTCAACGACGGCGCAAAAATAAAAGGGTATGTCGCCCAAGCCGGGGAAGATACCTTCGTGATTCGCGACCGGAAAACTGATACTCCGACAACTATCCGCTACGCCGACGTCGCGAAGGTTGAGAGCAACCGAGGTCACTCAACTGCGAGGAATATTGCCCTAGGAGTCGGGATAGGTGTCGGGACCCTTCTTGCCGTGGTAGCAATTGCGTTTGCTCATCTTGACTGACAACCAACGATAAATTTCCACACGGCTCCGCCGCCCGATGTGCGGTGACGGCTCTGCCTCACCGAATTAATTGGTGATTTGAATTTGGGGCTACGCCCCACGGTGGGGCGCAGCCCCGGTTGATCTACTACCTGTCCGAGAGTCAACGGGGTCAGCGGCTATTACTGATTGCTGAGGCCCTAAACGCCGAAGGTGTTCAATAACTTAGCCCGGCGTAACACGCCGGGATAAGACATTGCCCAAGTCTTTCGAACCCTGAAAGGGTTCGACAACGCCTCAATCCCACACATACCGTTCGTCATAATCAACTTCGTACTTCTTCAAGAACACACGAAACTCATCCTGAAATGTTTTCCTTCGATGATGCTTTTCCTGATTGAGAATGTATTTCTTCACTTGTTCAACGTGCGATTGGCTCACAGAGAATGCTCCATATCCACTTTGCCAGTGAAACTTTGCAAGCCCCACTCCTTGTTTTTTCACCCACTTGGACGAACTGCGTTTGATCGCCCACACAATGCTGGCGATTGAGTGGTTCTTTGACAGCACAAATAGGGAATGCACATGATCGGAAACTCCTCCTACCAGAAGCGTAGGGCAGTGGTTCGCTTTAAGGATCTTCGCCAAATAAGAATGCATATCGTGGCGAATGGTTTCATCGGAGAGAAATGGGTAACGCTCTTTAGTTGAAAAAATCAGATGGGTCCAGATCTTTGCAAGAGATTGTGGCATGAAGGGCTCCTTCGCTTGTTTATTCAAATGTTTGAGCGGTCAAGGGTGAGAGTTGTCCTACCCTTTCAGGATAGGAACGAATGAGCGGTTTGTAGGGTGAAGTTATTCTAACCCGTTTGCGAGCCCTCTGTACGCCGAAGGCGTTAAATAACTTAGCCCGGCGTATCACGCCGGGGAACAAAACCTGTCCAATTCCTTTTGAACCCTGAAAGGGTTCAACGACCCATCGCAATCATGCTCACAATGAGACACTGTGTGGTCTATTAAACCCTTTCAGGGTAGGAATCCGTGATGGTGAGGCAACCCGGCGTGTTACGCCGGGCTAAGTTATTTAACGCCTTCGGCGTAGCTGGGGTTTGATTTCGCTGGGGGACCCACCGATGCGTCAATTCGAAAATTGGACAACGCCCCAGACAGTAAGAAGTTCATCAAGGAAAAATGCCGCGACGTTCATCGCGGCATTGATGCATTTTAGGATTGCACGAGTTAGCTGGCTCGGTCGATGTTGCCTACCCTGTAACCGTCCTCATAACCTCTTGAGAACCCGGAACGGTAAACTTCAGCGAAATTGCCGAAGCCTGCGTCGTGGTAGTAGTGAGAGCGCTCAGGCTTAAAGCTCTTCGACTTCTTGCCATCATCTTTTCCAGTCTTGAAGCCATCCTTGAAGCCCTGACCGACAGCCGATTCGCTGTCACGAAAAACGTACTGACGATAGCGGCTACCATATGGCGACCATGGGTCATATCCGAAACGGTCGTAACCGAAACGGTTGTAGCCGAACAGGTCTAGCCGAAGCGGTTGTAGCCGAAAGGGTCGTTCCAACGGCTTCGGTATCCAAAACCAAACGGACGATGGATGCGATTTGGGAAGCGTAGGAACGGCGTTCGGATCCGATCAAGGGCTCTCGCTACTTCGCCACATTAAGCACGTGAATCCGGCGGTGGTTGTGTTTGCTTACACATCCAAAGCACTCGGCATCGACTATGCGGACTTTTATCGGTTGGCTGATGGCGTATTACGCAAAGATTTGCAAAAATGCGAATCATCGAAGAATTACTCAATCTGGTTTACTTACACTTTGAATAGCCACAATCCCTGCAGAAGTCGCAACCGCTGGCGTGTTCAAGTTGGCCGTGGCATTCGGGGCAGATGCCGATCATTTGCGACATGATGGCGCCGGTAATTCCCGTCAAACCTGCCGAAGAAGTACCGCGTGCCGAAGCGCTCGTACCGGACGTGCCTGAAGCGCCAGTCGCGTCGCTTAACGGTATTTGCGGAGCGCCATGCTGCTGTTTTGCGAGTGCGCGCGCTGAATCAGGATTACCGGTGAGACGCCGGTTGGTGATCATTATGCATTCGGCGACTGCCTGCTCAGGTGAAGTCAGCAGACGTTCGTTGAACCAGACCGCGTGCGTGCCGGTGACTTTGTTCAGACTGTACGCAACCTCCGCAGCATCGAACCCACCGCGCAGCATCTTCGAGGCGAGCAGGCCTACGCCGCCGCTAATTGGACCGGTGGCAAAAACTTCCTGAATCATGTTGCTGTCGTGATTAACCGTGACGTAGAGATTTTGTCCGTCAAACGGAATCTGCCAGGTGGCCCCAGTTAATTCACGTGGACGCTCAATGCGCACGGTCGTTTCAGCCTGGGCCCTCACCGACGTTCGGACTTCTATAACGCGCGCTTCCCCACCAACGCCTTCTGTTACCACTGAGGCTGCGGTGTCGGCCTGCATTTGTTGGCGAGCCAGCACTTCAGCGTCCGTCGCGAGAGGAACAACATGTGCCGCGTCTAAATGGGTTGCCGGCGGCTCGTCGAGCATTTCGACCATCGCTTCCGGATTGCAGGCAATCTCGCCCTTAGCTCCCAGGCCCGGTAAATCTGTCGCCTTCATCGATGTAAGGACTTGGTTGTCGCGCGACCCGTCGCGATAGTAACTGACCGCCTTGCAACCAAGCTGGCGGCCCAGGCGGTAGAGCTTGTCGACAGACTCGACCGTGTCGTTTAGCGCGCCGTTGCAGGTTTTGGATACGCTGTTGTCAACATTCCTCTGCGCGGCTGCCAGGACATGCACATGCTGTTCGGCACTGATGTTCATGGCCGAAATGAAATATTGCGGCAACTCGATTTCGTGCTCGCAGACATAATCGGCCCCTTTGTCAATTGACTCCTGCTCGGTCTGATCGACTTCAATCCCCAGAGCTTGCGCCGCGACGGTATGGACATATGTCCGCGTACCTAAGGTGTCCTTGCGAACGTAGGCCCATGAGAAGTTTGGCTCAATGCCGGAAGATGTCTCCGCGACAAGAGATATAGTCCCCGTCGGCGCGATTGTCGTTACTTCATAGTTGCGCGGTGTAAGGGGCACATCACGCGAAACACCGATCTGGTTGTAAAGAAAGTCTTCGTAGGCTTCGCGGTTCGGCTCAAACTCAGGAAACGTTCCCTTCTCCGCCCCAATCCTGATGCTGGCATTCCACGCCTCACGACGAATGAAGCCCATCATCTCTTCCATCAAATCGATTGATGCCGGCGAGCCGTAAGTAACTTTCAGATTCAAGCAAAGATCCGCAAAGCCCATGATGCCAAGGCCAACGGGACGTGTCCGGGTGACAACATCATTGATTTCCGGCAGCGGCCAGGCACAGGTGTCTATCACGTTGTCGAGGAAACGCGTGCAAAGATGAGTTACTTCGCGCAGCCTGTCCCAGTCAACGCGATTATCCGCATCGTAAAACTTGTTCAAATCAATCGAACCGAGATTGCAGGAGTTCGAGAAGTGCAGGAATTGTTCGCCGCATGGATTGCAGGAATAAATCGGGCCCATCGACTTCATCATGTGGTTGTGACGGTTCACCTCATCGATGAAAGCAATTCCCGGCTCAGCATACTTGTGTGCGCTGGCGACAATGCGGTTCCATATGTCCGGCGCGTAAACCATGCCTGGTCGCGGTGGCTCTTCAATGGAGCAAATAGAAAGATCCGCGCTGACAAACGATAGCTTGTCAGGAAACGTTACGGTTGAGCCGTCGGGTCGACGATAAACAACGTAGTCGGCGTTGTCGCGTACGGGATCATGAATAGGCTCAGTCCACGACTCACCATTAAACTCGAGCTGAAACCATTCGTTGTTATCAACTGCCTTCAAAAACTTGTCGGTAACGTTGACGGAGATATTAAAGTTAGTAAGCGAATGCTGATCGTTTTTCGCGTGAATGAAGCGAAGCACGTCAGGATGCGTAACGCGCATCATGCCCATGTTGGCGCCGCGTCTAACGCCTCCCTGCTTCACAACGTCGGTCACCTGGTTGACGATGTTCATGAAAGAAACGGGTCCGGAAGCAACTCCGCGCGTGGATCCCACTAAAGCTCCGGAAGGTCGTAGAAATTCATAAGTCATTCCCGTACCGCCGCCGGTTTGATGAATCGTCGCGGCCGCCTTGGCGTGATCCATGATTCCCGTAATGGAATCCGGTACATCGAGAACAAAACAGGCCGCGAGCTGGCCATTGGTTTTGCCGGCATTGACCAGGCACGGCGTATTCGGCACAAACTCGCGAGCCAACATAACGTCGCTCATCGCAGTGAAGAATTCGTCTCTTTTCTTCGAGTCTTTTTCAGCAGCGGAAACATGACCCACTACCCGGCGAACGATATCCGGCCACTCCTCGAGCGCCCGGCCCTTCGCGTCTTTCAACGAGTATCTTTGGCTGATAACCCGTTTCGCGTTAAGTCCCAGGGGCTGAGTCTTGCGACGTGCCGGTGGCGTTGCGGGACTGCTTGTGCCTGGTCCCGAAGATACGTTTCCGGGGTTTTGGTTGCCAATGGCTGCGCTCATCCTTATCTGCCTTTCTCGTGCTTGGGAGCACGAGCAATTCCCGGGAGTTTTAAAGACGGTTCTACGTCTACATTATAGTAGACGCGGCCATCCTTATCATGTTTAGCGGATACTTCGGTTGGCTTTTTTCGAAGCGAAAAACCTATGTTGGAAAGCAGCCTGGGGGGCCTGCCGCTGCTCCATTAAACCCGCCTCGTCTCAAGCGGAGCGGAATATACTCCCTTGTAACATCAATGTCAATATGTTGTGGTCATCTTTTTTTCCAATGCCATACCATGTGTTATTTGAGATCCAACCTCAGCTAGTAAGTGACTGATAAATAGTAGTTTTTGGCGGCGCAGCAACCAAAAGTAAGGCGCGAGAAGAGTAGTGTGGGTGACTCTTGAAATGGTATGCATGAGGCGCAGCCTCATGATTCCAGTTCAGCCTTAACGGAAAGGCGCAGCCTTTCCGCACATCAGGCGGCACAGCCGAATCAGGGATTATCTCGGGCTCATTTTGGGGCCTTCGGCGGCACGCTTGCGGCGGTTTCAAGCGACGGTAATCTTTGTGATTCTGTGGGCAATGAAAGAATGCTGGCATTGCAGAACCGCTCGCGGTAGCGAGCGGATGCTAGCTTTCAACTAAGCCCCAATCGTATAACCGCCAGCCTAAGCCGCTTGAAGAGTCTGAATTGAACTTGGACCCGAATGCATACCAGCGAACCTGACCGTGAATATAGTGACGAACGTATTCCACTTGGTTACCTCATCACGTTTCGCAGTTACGGTACGTGGTTGCACGGAAAACGTGGATCGGTTGATCGATTTCATAATATCTATGGCACGCCCCGATTGCCGTCGGATGCGAAACGAAAGCAGTACAACCGGGGTTTACTCAAACAGCCAGCCGTTAGACAACGCCATCGCTTACGTTTTGTACGATCAAGGGGAACCTTTACCAGAATAATGCGAGTTGGCCGTAGCATCCGCTCGCTACCGCGAGTGGCTCTGCAATGCGCGCTACCGATTTCACATTTGCTGATTAGAAAGGATAGCGCCGACTTGGCCGTAGCATCCGCTCGCTACTGCGAGCGGTTCTGTAATGCGCTACGACCTAACGTTCTGCGAGGCGGAAACTATTTTGAGGTATTGGAGAGCAGCAACTCGTAGTTGCCAAGGCCGCGGTTGTGACTGTCGAGGGCGGCGAAGGTGTCGGAAGTTTCTTCCAGCATCTCCTTTGTCAATGCGATCGAATCGCTAAGCTGCTCGAAGTCCAGGGAAGACACGCGCTCCGGTGTTGGCAAGGTGACCACTTGATCGTTAACCAGCCCGAAGAAGTTTTCTATGGACTGCAACTGGCCTTCAACAAGCTTCACGGAACGCTCAATATCCTTGAAGGCAGCGACGCGTCTCTTAAGGATTTCCACGTTTGACTGCTGAATCCTTCGCTCGCGATCGTCTTTGGACGACTCAACCGAACGCTCGGCCTGAAGAAGTTGGTTTTGCACAGCCTGGCGGTTAATCGATCGGAGGTGATGCTTGCGCCGGCGGTAAACGTCAAGTAGATCGACAAAATCTTCCCAGCGCTGATCCAGACTCTGAATATTCAAAGGAATTTGTTTGCTGCCGGTAAACTTCTTGTAATTCGAGTAAATTTGATTCTTCATCCAACGCAAATACTCAACCGCCTCCCGCTCGCGCGGATCGAACAGCTTGATTGAGGCCTCGCGTTGCTGATCGCGGAGTTTCGCCAGACGTTGTTTCTCCCGGCGGTCAATGAGTCGGCGATAAAGTGAACTGGCTGGCACGGTAACTAAGAAAACTGTTTCGGCGGCTAAAGCGGCAGCAAGTGGCGTAACATCCTGCACGTAGGCTGCGACAACTGCAAAGCTCGCCATTCCCCAAAAATTTAAGGGTTCTTTGAAGGCCTCTTTCAGATACTTGAGATCAAACTTAGGGAACTCGGACATATCCTTGAACAACTGAGCACACTAAACATTTGCGATGCGTCTGCCAAACCCGCCTCAATTTATACGGCTGCCATCATTAACAACTTCCCCGGCACGCTCGTTCGAGTCTGTCTCACCTTTCGCGGCCAGCGCTTGCCGAGAACCGGCGCCAGTGGAGGCCGGCAAAAGTCCCATCTCCTGCTTGTAGGCGAGCAGCTTATCCTGCAGTTGCATATCCATCGCTTCGCGTTCGATATCCTGCATCTGGTTATCAACTGATGCAGAACCGAGCTGCAACTTTGCTTCGGCGGCGGCGGCGCGACGATCGATCTTGTCTCGCATCTCATCAAAGGTAGACGCGTCATCACCAATCTGGAACGACTGCATGGTCTGAGCGAGTTGTTCCTGCAGCTTAGCCTGCTTTGCCTGGTTGATTAACTGCATGGCCTCGGCAGTACGTCTCTGCATCTGCAACACATAATTGTCGCGCGCTTTGAGCGCCTGTTTCGATGCCAGAGTCGCATGCTCAAGCTGCTGAGATGTCTTTTGCAGGTCCACCTGCGCCTGTTGCAGTTGTCCTATGTAAGCGGTGGCGATGTCGTCGCGGCCCAGTTTGACTGAAGCACGAATCTTAGAATCCACGTCAACCACCTGCGTCTCGAGACGCTCTTTGCTTTTGGCCAAAAGCTTTTCAGTCGCCATCACCTGTGCGACAGAGTTGTTCAACTCGGGCACGCGGTCGCGCATGTCGCGGATGGTTTGTTGAAGTATCAGTTCGGGATCTTCTGTTACCTCGATGATCCCACCAAAGAGTGCGCGCAGCGAACGCTTCATTCGGCTCAAAAGTCCCATGTTGTCATCGATCCTCCAGCAAGAGATTTACGTTCCTTTTTCACTGCCTTTTAAGTCCGACGCCCCTATTTGTACGATGAATGACTTCGAAGGGTTCAAAATACGACGATCAGAGTGAAACGGAAGTATAACAGTAGTTATGGCTCCCTTCCAGAAACGGCCCGGTTTGCGAGTGCTGTCCTAATTTGCGTTGTTCTTGTGCCCCCTCGGCGTCCGCCACGTATCTGTAGCGACTCGTAAACCCAAACCAGGCGTTAACTGTTTGCTTTCAAACTCTCCTTAAACCGTCCGATATCCCTACGATATTGCATGCCTTCCCAGGCGATTTTTTCTATCGCTCCGTAACAACGAGCCAAGGCCTGTTCCAGCGTCGAATCGGCGGCTGTTATTCCCAGCACTCGACCCCCCGCGGTTACGTAACTGCCGGCTCCATCCTTTGCCGTGCCCGCATGGAAAACCTCTACTTTCCCGTCGGCCGATACCGGGTCGAGGCCGGTGATAGGAAGGCGGCTTGAATATTTGCCCGGATAACCGCCGCTTGCCAGGACGACACAAGCGGAAGACTGGTTGGTCCATTCGACAGCCATATTTCGCAGATCGCGGTTTACCATCGACTGGAACACCTGGAAGAGATCAGATTTTAGCCTAACGAGTATGGCTTGCGTTTCCGGATCTCCGAAACGGACATTGTATTCCAGCACTTTTGGTCCATTAGCAGTCAGCATCAATCCGATGAAGAGAACTCCGCGAAAAGGAAAACCTTCTCGGTGGGCCGCTTTTAGAGTTGGCTCGACAACCTCCAGCACAATTCGATCGACCATTTCTCTATCGACAACCGAGGGGTCGGTAATGGCGCCCATTCCCCCTGTGTTTGATCCAGTATCATTTTCTCCAACCCGCTTATGATCGCGCGCGGGCGGCATCAGCGCATAGTCGCGGCCATCGGTAAAGAGCAAGATAGACACTTCTCTTCCCTGGAGAGCTTCTTCAATCAAAAGTTGTTTCGAGGCCTCTGAGTCGACGACGGTCCCGCTGGTAAGCTTAGCGACAGCCCGTTCAGCACTCGCGCGTGAAGTGGCAACTACTACACCTTTACCGGCGGCGAGTCCGTCCGCCTTGATCACAACCGGAGAATCTGGTGAACCAAACTTGCCAGTGCTCAGATATTTCAGTGCCTCGGCAGGTGAATTAGCTACCTCGTATTCTGCGGTTGGTATTTTATTGCGGCGCATGAAATCTTTGGCAAAGGACTTACTCGATTCCAAGCGCGAGGCAGCACGGCTGGGCCCCACAATCTTCAAGCCACTACGTTCAAATTCATCCACGATGCCCGCGGCCAACGGTCCTTCTGGCCCAACAATGGTGAGATCGATGGTTTTGGACCGCACAAAATCGATTAACGACGAATGATCAGCGGCGGAAATGGGAATGCACTCAGCCAGATGGGAAATTCCGCCATTACCCGGTGCGCAATAAACCTCAAGCCGGACGGCAGAAGTCCGTTTCAGTGCCCAAACAATCGCGTGTTCGCGACCGCCCGACCCCAACACTAACACTTTCATCGTCATTGTCTTTTCTCTTGATCAGTTCTATCCGGCGAGCGGCTCCAGAATAATCAAGTTTTATCCTTGACACAATTTCGCCATAGCTATATTTTCCTTCCATTCGCTCCGTCTGATCGCGGGCAGCCAACCCCGACACTCGCCAAAAGATCGGCGGCTCCTCTTATAGAAAGGCAGAATGGCCCAAAGAGTAGCGCCGACAACGGGGATCAGAGCATTAACCGACCCTGGGAGAAGGAATAATGACAGAAAGGGAAGAAATCGCTGAGTTGGAAACCAACTCTGAAGCAGAACATCCGGATCGCACCATCAAGTGTGTAGATTGTAATGAACTTTTCATCTGGACTTCGGGGGAGCAGGCCTTTTTTCATGACAAGGGTTTGAAAAACGAACCAAAGCGTTGCAAGCCCTGCAAGCAAGCGAAGAATGAAAGACTTGCTGCGATCACAGCGGCACAAACATCCGGAGTCCGCCAGCGCATCGAAGTTTCAGTACAATGCGCGCAATGCGGGCAGCAGACTACGGTTCCCTTTTATCCATCGCAAGGTCGACCGGTTTACTGTCGCTCGTGTTTTCTGGCTGGTCGTGCGGGCGAAAATAATAGTTCTGCCAACGCCTGAGTGGCCACTGATTAACACAGATTCTCACGGACACTCAACAGGTCACATCAAGAAACCCAGCGAGCACTCACAATTCGGCAGGGCGACAGTTAACCTATCATTGTTATGTTGCTATATCGTCCACGCAAGGGCGCATTGCGGATTCGCTGGATTTGACGCGTCAACGTGTCAGCAGACGGCATAATTCTTTAGCCACCCACGTGAACGATAGGCCGGCGTTCAGGATCTTTTTCAGCTTGTCGAAGCACTTCGTGAGTAACAGGCGCTGTATCACCTTCACCAAAGGCAATATATTTAAGCAGGTAAGACAGAGGGTTTCCTTCGCTCCAGCCAAAATAGACATGAGGCAACTTGCCGGTTTCATCCCGCAGAAAAAGTAAGAAAGCCGCGATGGCGTTGGGGACAGCCGGCGAAACAGCGCGCAGCACTCTGTATCCATCAACCCCTTCACCCATGATTCTTAGAACACCTGAGAATTCCGACGCGTCGCCTGGGGTCACTTCGAAAAAGAGGATTGGTTCGCCGGGAGGTATATGGTTATCCGTTCGCTTTTCGTTTTCTTTAACCTGATACTCAAGCACCTCTCCGGTATCACGCCGGTTCGCCACGATGCGCACGGTCCCCGCTGCCGCGCGTCTAACAAACTCGCGCGCGAGATCATCCAGCTCCACTCTTTCTACTCTCAGCTCCGTCGTGCGCCAGACGCGGGAGAAGAGGGAAGCAGTAACGATAGCGAGAATAAAGAATGAGGCGATCTTTATACCTTCCGGGCGCTCATGGATGTTTTGAATCGTGGTGTAGGCAAAGACTATGGCAATCAGTAGAAACGGAATCCAGCGTTCGCGCCGCTTGCGCATCGCCAAGGTCACGGCAATTGCCGCCGAACTCATTAACACCAGTACACCAGTAGCGTAGGCGCCGCCCTGAGCATTAACGTCGGCGTTAAAAATTAGCGTCACCGCAAAGGCAATCAACGTGAAAACGAGAACCAGTGGTCGAGTGGCTTGCGCCCATTGAGGGGCCATGCCGTACCGAGGCAGGTAACGTGGAACTATGTTGAGCAGACCGGCCATCGCCGAAGCGCCCGCGAACCAAAGAATTGCGATTGTGCTGATATCGTATGCGGTGCCAAATAGGTCGCCAAAGAAATGATGAGCCAAATAAGCGATCGCGCGTCCATTCGCCTCTCCGCCCCCTTGGAACTTCTCTGCAGGGATCATAGTAGTGGTCACGATGCTGCTGGTAATAAGCATGACGCTCATTATCAGTGCGGCAGTCCGCAGCAGTTTGCGCGTATTTCTTATTCGGCCGTCGATTAGTTTTTGCGTATCAGGTTCAGCGGGACGGCCAGAGCGAGTTGAGTGGATGTCTTCCCATTCATCGTCGGTGAGTTCCTTGTCTCCGCGGACGAGCGGCATCACGGCCACGCCTGTTTCGAAGCCCGAGAGGCCGAGCGCGAGTTTTGGAAAAAGAATCAAGGATACCAGCACGATCATCCAGGCGTTTCCATTTACCCTGGGATGCTGAAAGAGTGCCTGCTTCCACTCCGGAAAATGGTGAGGATGGGTAACTAGTTCGTAGAGACCAAACCCGACGACGATCGCATTGAGTAATAAGTAAGCAACAACGAGGATTACGGCGATACCTATTGCCTCCTTGAAGCCGCGCAGAAAGACTGCGGCTAACAAGCCAACCAGGATCAGCGTTATCCACACCTGATGCCGCAACACTTCGGGCGTAAAAGGATTTTCGACAATGTGCGCCGTGGCGTCAGCTGCGGAAAGCGTGATTGTGATGATGAAATCAGTGGCTACAAAGCCGAGCAGTACCAGGACGAAGAGCTTGCCTTTCCAACGCGGCAGCAGATGCTCGAGCATCGAAATTGAGCCTTCGCCGTGCGGACTTTCCGCAGCTACACGATTGTAGATTGGCAGCGCTCCGAAGATCGTGAGCAAAACGAGAATTAGTGTGGCGACCGGAGAGAGAGCACCTGCGGCCAGGAAGGCTATCCCGGGTTGGTAGCCGAGAGTCGAAAAATAATCGACTCCCGTCAAGCACATTACCTGCCACCAGGAATGTTGCTTGTGTGCAACCGGAGCACCGGGCGAAGGATGTTGCTCGTTTTCGCCGCGGTATAACCAGCGTTTGAAACTCCTGCGAGCGAGTCTTCCGGTTAACACTCTAGGCATTTGTACTATTCGACACCTGCGAAAACGAAAAGGCGCGGAGCAATGAGCCCCGCGCCTAATCAGTTCGCGTTACACTGCCCTTCCTGTTGGCCTACGAGGTTAGCTGACGGGCTTGAACTGGAAGTGTTCTAAGTGAGTCTGCTCAATTCTGAGCTTCACAATTCGCCCCTGTTTCGACTCGCGAAACGTTGGTTCCCCCGCGTTGCGGGCCCTCAGGCACCGGCAACTTCGGCAGACATCTAAATTGTCAACAGCGGAATACTACTCCCGCCTTACCTTTGAATCAATCAAAAAAAACCGAACCGTTCACTGAAGGCTATCCGCCCACGTGCACCACTGGTCGGCGGTCGGGATCCTTCTCTGCCTGACGTAAAACTTCGTGAGTGACAGGCGCTGTATCCCCTTCACCAAAGGCTATGTACTTCATGAGATACGACAGCGGATTACCTTCGCTCCAACCAAAGTAAACGTGGGGCAGTTTGCCGGTTTCATTTCGCAGAAAAAGTAAGAAGGCGGCTATGGCGTTAGGCACAGCGGGAGACTCGGTACGGAGCACTTTATAACCATCGACATTTTCGCCAGTAATCCGCAGAACCCCTGAAAACTCGGACGCATCACCCGGGGTGACTTCGAAAAAGAGAATAGGCTCATTCGACGGGATATGATTATCTTCGCGTTTTTCCTTTTCCTTCGACTCATACTCCTGGGCGTCTCCAAGGTCGCAGCGGTTTGTAATTATCCTGACGGTACCGCGCGCCGCCTGGCGAATAAAGTCGCGAGCCATATCATCAAGTTCGACGCGCTCCACGCGCAATTCGGTCGAGCGCCAGACGCGGGAGACCAGGGAGCTGATGACGATAACCGCAATAAATATCGCTGCTATTTTTAAGCCTTGCGGTTGCTCGATGATGTTGACGACAGTGGTGTAGCCGAAGACGAGGGAAATGAGCATGAACGCCCACTGGACCCTTTCATTTCGCCGGCGCGCAGAAAGAGTGACTGCTATTGCTGCTGAAGTCATGAGAGCGAGGACGCCGGTCGCGTACGCTCCACCCTGTGCGTCAACATCAGCGCGGAACAGGATGGTCACAATAAAGCAGATTACGGTGAACACAACTACGAGTGGGCGAGTTGCTCTGGCCCATTCCGGCGCCATTCCGTAGCGCGGCAGATAACGCGGGACAATGTTTAATAAACCCGCGAGTGCAGATGAGCCGGCAAACCAAAGGATTAAAATTGTGCTGATGTCGTAAGCCGTGCCGAAGATATCTCCTAAGTAAAAATGTGCCAGGTAAGCAAGCGCACGACCATTGGCCTTTCCGGCCGCTTGTGTGGCTGTTTCGGGTCGAAATTCTTCGGCAGGGATTAAAAGAGTAGTGCAGATACTGCTGGCTACCAGCAGCAAACTCATGATGACCGCAGCGGTCGTCAACAGCTTACGCGTATTCTGTATACGGCCGCGTAGTAAATTCTGTACCGTGGGGTCGGTGCCGGTCCTCGCACTGCGAGTTGTGTGAATGGCCTCCACGTCTTCTTTGCTGAGATCTTTATCGCCACGCACCAATGGCATGACTACTACTCCCGTCTCAAAACCCGACAAACCAAGTGCAAGTTTAGGGAAGACAATGAGTGCTGCACCGAGCATCAAAAAAGGACTTCGGTGACTCTGGAACAGGGCTGTCTTCCAATTCCAGGCCACCGCTGGATGACTGACGATCTCAACAAGACAGGTAATTAAGACAGCCAGGTTGAGCACCAGGTACAGCGCAACTAAAACAACTGCTATTCCGACAGCTTCTTTAAATCCCTTAAGGAAAACGGCGCCCAGGGCTGCGATCAGGATTACAGTTACGGCGATCCGGTGATGAAGGAACTGAAGGTGATCGATGACGAACGGATTCTCAATTATGTGGGCCGTGGCGTCTGCTGCCGAGAGGGTAATCGTAATAATAAAACTGGTGGCTACGAATCCGAGTAGGGCCAGTACGAACAACTTTCCCTTCCATCGAGAAAGCAAATTCTCCAGCATTGATATTGAGCCATCCCCATGAGGGCTCTCCTCGGCAACGCGGCGATACATCGGGAGTGCGCCAAAGAGGGTAAGCAGAACCAGGACTAGTGTGGCGACCGGAGAGAGCGCGCCCGCTGCTAGAAAAGCAATACCGGGTTGGTAGCCGAGCGTCGAAAAATAATCGACGCCCGTCAAACACATCACCTTCCACCAGGAATGTTGTTTGTGTGGGGTGGAGTCGGAAGCCCCGGGCGCCTCGCGTGCTCCAGTCTCCTTGAGGCCTCTGAATAACCAGCGCTTGAACCTTTGCTTTGCGCTCTCGGAAAGAACCATCGTGTGGGCCAGACGGGACGGCGACTCACAATGCCCGGCCTTTTCTCCCCTATAATTTTAGTCGTGGAATTCTACGCTGATTCGAAGTTACGTCAACAGGTTTCGACAATCGATGTAGTCTATCCTCGTTCAAAACAAAAGCGGGCGGGGGCCTCCCACAGCCCCCACCCTAAGGCCACGTGTCCTCACCCCACGCGACCGCTTCGTTCACCGGGGAGGTGAACGCAGGCGGATTATGCAACAGTCCGATTAAACTTTCAACCGCATGTTTGGGTCAGAAATGCGTTAAATTTGGGTGGAAATAGGCGAGTAATTTTCTCAACAAAACGCGGCCGCAGCCAGGGATGATTTAACATTCTGACCACTTGATCAGGATCAGTTTTTACCCACGGTCGAAGTTATGCCACTGCCAATTGCCGCAGAATCATCTATGCGAGGTGAGGGGGTCGAAACTATTTCATCATGGGCTAAGTCAGACATTGCGACCACTACCAAAAGCGCCGTAACACCGACGGTGGCTAGGATGTAAAGCAGGGCGGTCATCTCCCGATAGATCATCACGATCGTGCCGATGGCGAGCAGTGCGGTCCAAAGAACGGTGAACATTTTTCTCCGTCGTCGATCGCTAGCCGGATTTGTTGTACGCTTCATTTCCTAAGACTCCACAATCGGCCCCTTCTCTGAACGGGCATATAATCGGTAATCTTCCGAAGGTAAAACTAGTAAATAACCTTGGTGGGTAGCACCTGGCCCACGGAAGTGAACATACTCGAAAGGCTGCCCGTCGCCGCACCAATTAATGTCTGTCCTATCCGGCTTGGTGAAAATATACCAGCCTCGGGAACTTCGACTATGTCAAACGGCTCAAGTAAAAAGTCAGGCTTCTGGTTTTTCTTAATAGCGCCGTAGTCCACACGAATCATTTGCTGGTCCGTCGCGCCCGGCTTCTGGCGATAAATTCTCACGTCACTGACCTTTGCTTCTTTTCTTGGTCCCCCGACCATTGCCAGAGCGCGACTCAAGGTAAGCTGGTCGCGAAGGAAAATGCCTTGCGGAGCAATCACGCTGCCGGTTATATAGACCGGCTCGGCTTCAGTCACCAGGATGTAGTCGCCGGGGCGGATCACCGGATTGGCCTGCAGTTTGCCGGCCCGCAGCTCTGAAAGCTTTACTATTTGGAGAGGCACGTTGGTCCCGTCAATCGGCAAGGCATCTGCTTCCTCGCCTGGTTCCGGACACATCACCGGCTCAGTGTGAAGAATCTGAATCGTCCCCGAGGCGCGCTCTGTAAATCCTCCCGAGGCGGCCATCAACTCGTTAAGTCTCACCTTGCGCTGCATCTGCACTCGCGTAGGCTGCCGGACAGCACCGTTGACCGTGGCGGGTTGGCGACTCTTTCTTTCACTCACCCGAACACTGACCTGGGGGTTTTTGAGATATTTAGCGTAAGCCCTGGCAATGTCTTTTTGAACTTCCTTATCGCTGCGACACTTTGCTGGAATTGGGGACTCGAGAAAGGGCAAAGAACTGATGTTGCCGTCGCTATCGACTTCGACGAGAGCGTTCAAGTCCGGCTGTCCGAAAACTCTGACGTCCACCATATCCCCAGGACCAAGCAAATAATTCCTAATTCCCTGCGTATCAACTGTGGATACCTGGGAAGACTCCGGCACGGGCGGAGGCGCACTGCTGGGCGGCTCCTGCGTTTGAACCAGACTCGGAACCGCAGCAATAACGATGACCGCAATTAGCGAAAAACTTCTTTTCATAAAGACCTCAGAACGCAAAATTAACCTAATCGACCTCTCAAAGATGTTGCTGCGGAAGGGATCGATGCCTTCCCGCCTCAGGAAATGAGACTCAGGAGTCGTTGGGCCGGGAAATGCGCCAATGGGCGACCGATTCCCTTTGGAACCGCTTTACATTCGGCTTTTACGGCTGGACCGTCCCACAGTCCCCGGAATCGCGAACCCGGTGAAGAGTAAGTTGCAATGATTGCATAAAAGGTGATGGATGCCAAACATTCGAAAGAACCACGGCGTAGGCTTGTAGCCTTTCCTAATCCTCGAACTGCGGCACTTGGGACATTTTTGAGAGATCATTTCGACTTCCCTTTCTGATCGGTTCCTCCTTCGTCTGTTGCCGTCTCAGCTTTTCCGTTTCTACGGGCCTGCACAAGGGACTGCAACACCTCGATCTCTCGCTTAATCCGTTCGGCACCGTCAACCCTAAGTTCTTCTTTCACTGACTCACGGTTAAGATAAAAAAGCGCATCTTTGTAGCGCTCGATCGCGCGACGGTAGTGGCCTTTGAACGCTGACCGCTCCGCCAGCTCGACCCAGTGCGCCACTTTGACTGAGGCGATGAAATCGCGAACTGCAACGCTTGATTCGTTCAGCTCCGTTTCTTCGGGATAGAACTTCAAGGCTGATTCCAGGCAGTGCAGCGCGCGATTGGCAGATTCAATCTTATCCGATGCCCGAGCGCGCTGCTGGGCCTCATAGGTCAGGAAACGCGACGAATCTCTGGCCCAGGTTAATAAATGATGCTTTTGCAGCGCACGTACGCGTTCCTGGCCTGCCTTAATTGCAATTCTCTTATCGGCCGGCAGACTGCTCGATCGCAATGCATCGTCACTTGTCGAAAGGTAATCCTGACAGAGATGAAAGACTTCGAAGTGAGACTCAGGGCTGGATGCAGAGTCAGCTTCTCCTGACTGTTTTTGAATAGTTCGCCAGGCTGTTGAGAGTAACGACGCGGAATGGGACTTCTCGGAGGAGTTTCTCTTTCCACTGCTCGTTCTACTCGAGGGCTCGCTTCCCTGGTCCAAAAGATATCGCGTCCAAGCCCGTCGCATCACAACTTCCCGCGCAGACAAAGCAACAACAAGCACCACGCTGGCCGCAAGACCAGCGGGGATCCACGGAGCCTCGTCACCTCCGCGGACCAGCATCCACCAGAGCCCGAAGAACAATGCCGCAGCTGCCGCAAACGCGCCCAGAAGGTAATTCGCGCTGGACGGCATCCGTGCGCGGGAAGCGCGGCGGCGCAATTCACCGGAGCTGCGCATCTTTGATCGCGCGGCTCTGGGAAAAACTTCATCCGCAGAGTTGTTGCCCAATTGTATTTTCTCTTAGAGCCCAACAAGGCCGCCATTACGACGCAGTTAGTTTTGGCCGGCACGGGAGATTAGCAGGCGAGCTCGCCCACATCGTAAAACACATAATAGTCAGCTTTTTACTATTCTACTGTCAATATATGATACAGCGTTACTGCAGGTGAAACGTCCTAAAGGAAAGGCGCTGACGCAGTTTGCCCAGTTGAATCGCGATAGGCGCGGGCTCATGAGGTCATTTCCCACCCGCTCGGGAGAGTTGGCAGATCTCTTCCTGGCATGCGACCGGGCTGCCTGGATACCGGGTCGACCTATTCAATTGACGGGGACGCGCCCAAACCTGTGCACGTTGAAACCTCAACCATTTGAGGGCCGGCTATACCCGCCGCCAAAAGCTCGATCTTGCCTTGGTGTCTGGCTATACTTTGCGGCGTCACAAATCGTTCCAATCTTATGATCTGGTGTGCTCGACTGCTTAGGAGGGTCATGTCGTCATGATTAACGATCCACGAACAGCGAATGCCGGAAATTTCCCCGCCCGAATGGCAATCAAACCTTCGGTCAACAAGGGCGCTATTAGGATAGTCTTCGGCATCTTAGCTGCTCTTGTCGCTCTTCTTCTCGGTCTGATAGTCCTCCTGCTGATTGGCTTCGAAACCGGCCCGGTGGCCCTTTTAATAGGACTAGTATCCGCCACGCTGCCAGTTCCGCTTTACCTGGTGCTTGTTCTCTGGATTGATCGTTACGAGTCGGAGCCATTCTGGATGCTGGCGACCGCATTTTTTTGGGGAGCCCTGGTAGCGGTGTTCTTCGCCTTCGTGATCAATACCGCCAGCGGTCTGGCGGTGGCATTGCTGACTCAGGACATGAGGGCGGGCGAAACTTTCGGCGCCGTAATCTCCGCACCGATAGTCGAAGAGAGTGCGAAGGCTTTAATTCTTCTCATCTTTTTCTTCTGGAAGAAGGACGAGTTCGACGGCGTGATCGACGGGATTGTGTATGCGGCCATGGCAGGCCTTGGTTTTGCCATGACTGAAAACATTCAGTACTACGGTCGTGCCGTAACGCAGGCCGGCGGTGGCGGGCTGACTGTTGTTTTCATACTTCGGGGAGCCCTCGCCCCGTTCTCACATCCTATGTTCACGAGCCTGACAGGAATTGGTCTGGGCCTGGCCCGTCAGTCCCACAGTACCCTGATGAAATTCATTGCACCGATCCTGGGTCTCATGGCCGCCGTAGCTATGCACAGCATCTGGAATGGTTCAGTGGTAATTTTCGGGCCCGGCGGATTCATACTAATGTACATCCTCATAATGATTCCGGCTTTCTTCATTATATTCGTGGTAATCGCACTCGCGCTTCGCCGCGAGGGCCGAATTATTCGCGAGTTCCTTATGCCTGACTTTCATGGTGGCCTGCTAACCCAGCGAGAGTACGACCAGCTGGGCACTATCGTGGGCCGCATGGGCGCTTCTTTTAGTGCGCTTTCTCAAGGTGGATTCCGCAACTGGCAAGCTCGCAGACAGTTAAATCAGATGGCTAGCGAACTCGCTTTCCATCGTAGTCGAGTAGCTAGAGGTATTTCAGCCGCGGACGCTCGCGAGCGCGAGGCGGCTTACCGGCAGGCGCTGGAAGATCTTCTACGACGTCTGCGGTAACTCAAGACTGGAGGGCCACAAAGTTGGCCCATTTTCTGACTATTGGCTTATACTAAAGCCGCATCGCGATAGCCATTCTCCTCGAGCTAACCCGTGAGAATTCAACTCTTACCGAGCACCTTTGACAGTCAAGGCCACGCAACCTTAGAACAACGTCTGACATGTTTTCTCATCGATGAGAGCGTTGCCGTCGACGCGGGCAGCATTGCGCTTGCCTTGACGGGTGAACAGCGCGAGAAAGTACGCGATATAGTTGTCACGCATCCTCACATGGACCACATTGCCAGCCTTCCAATCTTCATAGACGATCTTTTTCCGACACTAAAGAGTCCGGTGCGCGTTTATGCCACTCCAGAAGTGATTGAGTTGCTTGAGCGCGACATCTTCAACTGGAATGTCTACCCGCGATTTTCCGAACTGAAAAATGATTATGGGCCCGTAATGGAGTATGTTCCCATTCCCAAGGGTCAGGAATTCAGGGTTGCTCATCTCACGGTGACTGCGGTAGCCGTCAACCATATTGTGCCGACCGTTGGGCTGGTCGTTTCGGATGGCAAAAGCACTGTCGCTTTTAGCTCCGACACTTCGGAGACTGAAGAGTTTTGGAACATCATAAACCGGGCGCCGGGCATCAACGCTCTCTTGATTGAGGCTTCTTTTCCGGATTCGATGGCCGAACTCGCTGAAGTTTCGCGCCACTTCACGCCGGCTTCTTTGCAGCGCGAGTTGCGCAAACTAAATCACAACGGCCTGGATATTCTTGCCGTACACATTAAGCCTGCCTACCGCCAAATAATCATTGAAGAACTCAATGCATTGCATATTCCAGGGCTGGGCGTGATGGAACCCGGTAAGATCTATAACTGGTAGGTTCTGACTATGTCCAATGTCCAACGTCCAACGTCCAATGTCCAACGTCCAACGTCCAATGTCCAACGTCCAACGTCCAATGTCCAATGTCGCTAGAGTTCAGTAGTACAGAGTTCAAGCTTTAGCTTGCTTGTTTGGGAAAGAGACAACCTGAAGGTTGAACTCTAAACTACTTTGACCGCTTCTACCCTGGACATTGGACGATGGACATTTGACATTGGACTTTTGGACATTGGACGTTGGACTTTGGTTTTTCAGTCAATTGGATCAAATTCTTTCTGCGCATGTTCCCCCGCAACTTCGTGTAATAACACGCGCCCGCTGGGAAGAAGTTGCTTGACCCGCGCTGTTCTTTCATCTCTATCACGACCCGGCATTAATTCCGCTCGAAATGTCACGATCATTCCGGGGCGGGCCCAAACGCTTGCAGGGTTGTTCGACCCTCGCTGATCTTTTGGTTCCACTCGCTTTTTTTTCTTTAAATAAGCACCCGCTGCGCCGAATGCGCCGGCCGCCAATGCCATGCCGCCGAGCATGCGCTTTGTGCTTTTCCTCATTCCTTAGTGAGCCGCGGGAACCGATTCGCAAAGTGGATCAAGTCTTGCAGTGATGGTGGGTAGACCACTCAGCGATTTATCCGCATTCATTTGCGTAAAGTGCGCCCATTCGGGTGGAACATTTGCCTCTGCGAAGATGGCTTCCACCGGACACTCCGGGACACACGCGTCACAGTCGATGCACGTTTCAGGATTGATGTGCAACATATCGTCGTCCAGATGAAAGGCTTCCACCGGACAAACTAGGGCGCAGTCAGTGTAGCGGCAGTTCACACAAGGCTCTGCTACGACATAAGTCATTCAGATGCAACCTCCCTGACCTCAAGTAATTCAGGCTTTCATTACCTGGCACTTTTCCTGGTTTGTTTCCCACACACTATATTAATCATGAATCCCAGACTTTTGAAAGATGTGATTAACGTCGGTTAGTGAATACTCTAAAAAAGTTCAAGCCTCGGCTTGCTGTCGCACATCGGCGAGCTAAATAGTTGAACTCTGAACTTCCGGAATCACAAGGATCACTACCTGAGCTGTCAGGGTTTTGACTCGTTCCACGTGTGTGAAGGCTTACCGGTTGAAAAATCATAGAAATCCAGGTCGATATTAACCAGCATCCTGGTAAGCAGGATGATTTGGCCGGTGTGCATTGAAATGGGAAGCGAAGTAACAACCGCTCCCCTTTCTTTTGTTTGCAGACTCGCTCAAGTTCCGTTGACGGCTTTTTGACGGCGTCTCACTTGCGACTTGGCACGTCTGGGCAATTGCGCTCCACGGCTTACCAGATTCCTCGAACATACGCGGAAAAAACACACGCGGATCTTGCTGCCCTTTCCAGCATGGCGAACTCATCGTTGCTGAGGAAAGAGATCACGAGATTCACAGTTACGGAAGTTTTGGTGCGCCAAAAAGGATGGCATTCACGTTGATTCTATCTAAGGAGTTACTCACGTCCAAGACAGACCCGCCGATTGTAAGCTAATTTGCGGTTGACATGGAACTAGATGCCTTCAAAATAGAATTCGCCACTGATAAGGACGTAGCATTGATTCTGGCCTTCATTAAGGAGTTGGCGAATGAGGAGTCCTTGTCATCTCAGGTGACCACGGATGAAGGCAATCTCTTGCATTATTTATTTGGCGAGCAGGCACAAGCAGAAGTAGTTATTGGCCACTATCACTGCGAACCCGTTAGCTACGCGCTTTTCTTTCCTGACTTTTCGTCATTTGCTGGCCAACCCGGAATACATCTGGACGATATATATGTGCAAGCCCAGATGCGCGGCAAGGGTATCGGCTCGCGAATGTTGAAACATCTGGCGAAGCTGGCAATGGAGCGAGGTTGTGGGCGTGTGCAGTGGTGCTCACTGAAGAAGAATAAGAGCGCTGCCCGATTTTACAAGGGATTAGGTGCCGTTCCCTTGAATCAGTTTTTGATCTTCCGGCTCAGCGGTCAGGCACTCCAGAACCTTGGCGCCGACTGACTTTGTAAACTTAAACCAAGAGATTCTTTGAATCTGTCGAGCCCACCGCATCAGATCAAATTTTCTTGAATCTCAATCTCCGGATCCAGCCGCCGGTTAGCCGTAAGCCATTGATCTTGTGATGCTCGTCTCGAGTGAATCTAAGATATCCGAATTCATCATTCCAAAAGTTATCGGCGAAGGTTGGTATGAGCAAAACACTATTGCCTTTGCGACGCTGCAAGGCTAGTTTTCCTGCTTGAACAGTAAACGTGTAGGTCGTGTCTATTTCCTCACTGTAATACCGACCCGCGTATTCCGTCAATTGAGCTAGTCTGGGCGATACCGCTTCAACTGCTTGGTACAATTGTAGCTTACCGGTGCCAGTCTTTTTGAACATGCGAGTGGGGCGTGCGCTGTCGCTCGGCCTCTCAAACGTCAACTCAACGTTCTGACCGGCAACTTGAAAACGATTCTTATCGAGCGGTACCAGTGTCGAACCACCACCTCCGGGATCGACGAGCTTCCCATCTTTCAGAGATAACATCCAGAGGCCTTCAGTCACCGGATTCCAATACATGCCGACAAACTTCGCCAGCTCTTTCTCAGTCAAATGGATAGGATTCCGATTGGCGACTATTGGCGCGTGCGCGGTTGGCTTAAGCCGATCGGCCAGATAGATGTCCGCAACCTGATCTCCGAGAACGTCCATGGGAATGTTCTTTGAATTGCATAAGCAAATGACGGTAAATCTTTCCTGCGGAAAACGATTCATCGTTGTCTTGAAGCCAAAAAAGCCGCCGTCATGTCCAACCGCATCCAGCCCTTTGTACTTGTAATTGAAGAGCCCAAAGGCATACCCTAGCTTACTACCATCGTTAAGAGTGCCTGGCGAGTGGACCAGGTTGATCAAGTCCTGACCTTCTCCGCCTAATTTGTTGTGGTAGAAATTTCGATCCCATAGCAGCAGATCGTCGACGGTAGTTAGTACATTGCCGGGACCGACTGTACCGTTGTTTGTCGTCACCGGAATGAAGCCGCCACCCTCGCGTGGTGAATAGCCCTGTACGCGGTTTTTTATCACCACGTTCAGATCGTCGTAATAATGCGTGTTGACCATTCCGAGCGGCTTGAAGATATTCTCCTCCGCAAATTGCGACAACGATTGGCCGCTAACTCGCTTGACGATTTCGGCCAGCAGAATATAGTTGGAGTTGCAGTAGTCGTGTTCAGTGCCAGGGGTAAACTTGATTTCCTTCTGGTGCACAATTAGCTCGAAAACTTCATCGTTGTCAGTGCGAGCCATGGTCTCATAATTCTCATCGTCTCTATTCACTCCGTTGGTGGGAAATCCAGCCAAATACTTTAAGACGATAAAATCACGAAGTCCGCTGGTGTGATGTACCAGATGCTGAATGGTTATGGGGACTTCATATCGAGGCATCTCTGGCAGGTACTTGCGGATGTCATCATCGAGGGAAAGTTTCCCCTGGCGTGCAAGCAGGGCGACGCTCATCGCAGTGAACTGTTTTGACATGGAAGCAATATAGAAAACCGATTGGGAATTAAGAGCAACATTGTGATCCAGATTGGCCATTCCGTAGCCATGTTTGTAAACAAACTCGCCGTCGCGGATGACGCCCAGTGCGCAACCGGGCGAGTCTGGCTGGTCCCACTTCTTGAATAGTTGATCGACCTTGGCTGTCAACGACTTTTCGTTACTCTTATCAATCGCTGACGGGGAGAGTGCCTGTGAAATAGTTGAGGTTGAAATCGAGCAGATCAATACCGCCAGTAAGTCAAAACGCATCATGGTTACCTCTTTAGAGTTTTTTGACTGTTATCGATATTGATAGTTACGTGCCTGCTAAGCCACTCGCTCATGGTGTTGAAGTACCCCGGGACATACCTCTTCAAACGCGGCAGCTCGTTGTCATTAGGAGTATCAGTTTCCATCTCCATCAGTATGTGATGGGCTTTCGGGAATACCGCGATCGTGAAGTCGGTGTTTTTACGGGATGCGAGAATCTTGGCAAAAATTGGGACGACTTCGCTCACCGGAGCCAGCCCGTCCAATTCGCCAAAGATTCCCAGGACAGGACCGGTATATTGCCGCCACAGGGGAAGCGCATCAAAGTTAGGATCATAAAGAAAGAACCACTGGTCGCGCTTTTTCCAGTCGATTTTCGGATTGGGACGCGCCAGAAACCAGTTTACCCGGATGGCATCACTTAGCTTCGGGTTCTGCTGCAGTTTGCGCACCAGCTCTTCGAGTTGACTTGTATCTGCGCCCTCGCCAGTCTGCACGATCTTATAAAGAAGGCGGTATGCTTGCTTCCATTCGGCAATCTCGTCTGGCGAGAAGCCTGCGTTGTGCAAATCGACTTCCAGGTTGTACAACACCTGGTCGCCTACCGATATACCGGCGCCAGCGCCGGACACTGATATGATGAAAGCGATCTCATTTGTCTGTGCAGCCATTTTCGGCATAATCCAACCAGCCTGACTACCGCCCCACAGACCAATCTGCTTTCGATTAATGTCACTTCGATTTTGGAGCATTCTAAAGGCCGCCAGCCCGTCTGTAGCTAAGTCGTCTAAGGTTTGATTGGCCCAGTTGCCAGTCGACCCTCCCACACCGCGTTTGTCGTAGATAAGCGTGGCGACTCCATGTCGCGCAAAATGATCGGCAACAAATCGTATGATCGATCCAAATCCGTTGCGGTCCTGTTCCCCAGAGCCATGAACACAGACCACTGCTGGATGCGTCCCCTTCGTGTAGGGTATTAGAAGCGTACCCGAAAGGACGGCATCCCCGCTCCGAAAGCTCACCTTTTCTTCCCGATAGAAGTGGACCTTCTTAGCCGTTTGGGTTGCGGCCCCGGGCTTTAATAACACAAGGCCAGTAATCACGCCGTACTTTCGAATGAACTTTATTTCAAATTGAACCGGGGAGAAGATCTGAAACGACGGTCCGGCAAACCACTTCAGTATTGGTGCTGACGATGGGACGTGGTCGAGGCCGCGTGCAACTCCTGTGGAAACCTCGTAGAAATAAAGACGTCGCTGTGAACGCCCAATTACCAGCAGCTCACCAGCCGACAGCTCATAAGTTCCGAGATAG
>JBHEMV010000001.1:96973-112812 GCA_046262375.1 Pyrinomonadaceae bacterium | reverse complement strand
TGCTGAAGAGAGTCGGGCTCGATCCGGATTATCGCAAACGTTACAGCCATGAATTTTCCGGAGGCCAACGGCAACGTATTGGTGTGGCACGCACGCTCGCTCTCAATCCCAAGCTGATCGTTGCTGACGAACCCGTCTCGGCGCTGGACGTTTCGGTGCAGGCTCAGGTCGTCAATCTGCTCCAGGATCTTCAAAAAGAGTTTGGCCTGGCCTATCTATTCATCTCCCATGGGCTGGCAGTGGTGGAGCACATTTCGAATCGCGTGGCCGTTATGTACCTCGGCCGAATTGTAGAGGTCGCAACCGCGGGCGAGCTTTATGCTACTCCCTTGCATCCATACACAAAAGCCCTGCTCTCGGCGATTCCCGTTCCTGATCCCAAACACAAACGCGAGCGCATCGTTTTGCAAGGTGATGTACCAACGCCAATCAATCCTCCCTCAGGCTGCCGGTTTCGCACGCGTTGCCCGATAGCCATTGGCGACTGCGCGCGCATCGATCCTGAGTTACGCGAAGTATTGCCAGGCCATCAAGTCGCTTGTATTCGTGTTGCCGGTTGGGCCGAAGCGCCTTCCGTAGAGGCGCCGAGGGACAAGATTTAGTGCACAACCTTTAGGTTGCAGTTGAAGGGCGGGACTAGCTAACCTTCTACTCTAAACATTACCGCCACGCGAAACATTACATCGAACTGGCGCGTATCAGTCTTAATCAATGACGATCACGCGCTAAGGGTCTGGCTACGGCAACGGACGGACTATTTTTCTCCCCGTCCTCTACCAAAATTGGAGGATAAATTAGATGAGCGATCCCAACAGTAAGAATTTTCAAGCACCACCGCCGCCACCGTTCCCCGCAGCGGAAACTCCTTCCGGTCCCTTAATGTCGACTGGCCAGACATTAACGGGCATTTTCTTTGAACCAAGCCGCGTGTTTGAGTCGTTACGCGGTCGCCCGCGGTTCCTCGCGGCAGGAATTGTGATGGTGGTTGCCCTGCTTGCATTCACCACTCTGTTTTTCCAGCGCGTGGGTTTTGAAAGAATGATATCGGAGGCGATTGAGAGTGCACCAAACGCCGATCAGATGACGCCCGAGCAGAAGGAGCAGGCGATCCGGATGCAGATCAATCCGGTTGTTAAGGCGATTTACTACGCCTCTCCAATTTTGGTAGTCGCGCTCATACTGGCGGCAGGAGCCGGCCTCTATCTCCTGGGTTCGATGTTGATGGGACGAACGATGCGCTACAAGCAGGCTCTGGCTGTGTGGGCCTACTCGAGTATGCCGCCCATGCTACTGGCCATGTTGTTGAATATCTTGCTCCTGTTTCTGAAATCACCGGACGACTACGACATCGTCCACGCTTCGCGACGCGGTTTGGTTCAGGCGAATCTTGGCTTGTTGGTCGACTCAAAAGCTTCACCCGTGCTGGGAACGTTTTTGAGCACCTTCGACCTTTTTGCTTTTTACGGTTTGTTTCTAGCTGCGCTGGGACTGAGAATAGTAGCTAAAATGTCGTCGGGCACGGCTTGGAGCATTGTGCTGGCGATTTGGGTGTTTGGCGTTATTGTTCGCACCGCTTTAGCGGCTATTACCGGCGGGGCAATGTAGGACATTGCCATCCTTCTTCCTGGTCAGTGCACGGCCATTAATACGTAATGGGCACACAGGGAAATGTCTGTTCTACTCGTACCTGAGCGATTCAATTGGATCCAGGCGCGCCGCCTTCCACGCGGGCCAAATTCCAAAGACCAGACCGATCCCGACGCTGGCCACAAATCCGCCGATGGGTGCCCGCCGGATGCTAGAGTCAACTTCGCTGATAACCATCGGCAATACCTAGATTCATTAAATTCTGGACTTAGCAGAAGACAGCAGCGGTTTATCGGATTGATCATCGCCCGCGTTCTGCACTTACTTCATGCTGAAGTTGGCTCTAGCATCCGGCGCTACCGCGCTCGGTTCTGTAATGGGTCCGCGTGCTGGCGAGTTTGAGTCTGGCAAACGGTCAGCGCAACCAGCCCCGCTAAACTCTAAACCGAACCACTACTGCACGAGGAGGCCAGGGTCAAGTTTTACTCACGAAGGGAAGAAACCGAGCGCGCGAAGGCTGCGACTTACTAATAGTGAGGCGCTGTCGCCCACTTCGCAGGCTCGTCCTTTGCGCTCCAAGGATCCGGAGTTCACCCCAGGCTTTATGCTGATGCCTGCTTCGCAGGCTGAAGAATTTCGTGCGACGTAGCTTCTTTCGCGCAACTCAACTTCTTTAGAAATTCCCGTAGTCGTTTTACCCGAAGTACAACCCCTGGTCCCCCATACGCCGAACTTCCATTCTATTCCCACCGCAGGGCTTCGATCGGATCCAACCGAGCGGCTTTCCATGCCGGCCATAAACCGAAGACGATTCCCACAGCGGCGGAAACTCCGACGCCTACACCTATCGCCCACAAGGGAACGTAAGCCGGCAGAGGCGAATACTTATTGATTAAGAAGGCCAGCAATTCTCCTACGCCAAGTCCAGCCAGGCCTCCAATCGACGTCAGCACGACTGCTTCGATCAGGAATTGCGACAGAATATTGATGCGTGTAGCGCCTACAGCTTTGCGCACGCCAATCTCCTTCGTGCGCTCAGTTACAGAAACAAGCATGATATTCATCACGCCGATGCCCCCAATCATCAAGGCAACGAAAGAGATTGCCGTTAGTACCAGGGCTGTAGCCCCGGTGAGTTGATTGTAGATGTCCAGGAGGGAATCCTGCGATGAGATGCCAAAATTATTAGGCGCGTCCTGTGGCACGCGACGCCGGCGACGCAGGATGTCGGTAATTTCATCGATCGCTGATTTAACAAATGCACGCGACTTCGGCCGAACGATGATGAAGAAAACAACTTCCGGAAAAGGGCGATCGGGGTAGTACTTATCGAAAGTGCTGACGGGGATGAAGAGTGAATTGTCCCGCGACTGACCGAAAAAGTTTCCCAGCGGCTCCATCACGCCGATCACGTGATAGGGATTACCGTTGATCCTTATTTCTTTGTCGATTGGATCTTCGTAAGGAAATAAAGCGCGAACGACGTCCACGCCGAGGATGCACACGTTGTCGCGATTATCCATATCAAGTTCTTTGATGAAGCGACCACGCGCCACATATTGTGAGTGAACAAATTCGTAGTAAGGCGTGACCCCGAGCAGAATCGGCGTGTCGGTTTGTTTGTCATGATAACGCGTCGTGGCGGCAATCATGCGATGGATTGGTGAGACCCCGGCGATTGAAGGAGCCTCTCGACGCAGCGCTTCAGCGTCGTCCATGGTGATATCTTTTCGGTGGATCTCTTCTGCGCCGGGCGGGCGGCCGAAACCGGGAGCAAATTTGGAGACGAAGATGGTATTAGAACCGAGGGACTCGACCTGATCGGCGAAAGCCTTATTCAGACCCTGGATAATCGATACCATAAAAATAACGGTGATCACGCCAACGCTAACGCCCAAAATCGTCAATGACGAGCGCAGCTTGTTTGCTCGCAACGTGTCAAGAGCCATCAGGGCGGATTCTTTAATGTCGTCAAGTCGCATCGCTTTAGCAATCAGCAATCAGCAATCAGCAATCAGCAATCAGCAGTCAGTACGCAGAATTCATGTTGCCGGCCTTTCCTCTCCGGCTGATTGCTGATTGATGATTGCTCATGCTTACTCCGCCCTGAGCGCTTCGATCGGATCGAGTCGGGCCGCGCGCCAGGCGGGCCATAGGCCACTAATGATACCGACTATGGATGACACTCCTACTCCTAGAACGGCCGAAGCCACGCTGATCAATAGTGGAAAACCTATCAACGCCGCAATTAGATAGGCGAGACCAAAGCCTGTGAGCACCCCTATTGCGCCGCCAATCGCAGTCACAGTAACTGCCTCGATTAGAAACTGGGTGAGGATGTCTTTGCGCCGCGCGCCAATCGCTTTGCGAATGCCAATCTCTTTTGTGCGCTCGGTAACGGAAACTAGCATGATATTCATCACCACGATCCCGCCAACTACAAGTGAAACCGCAGCTACCCCAATCGTTACAATGTAGATATTGGAAGTTGCTTGACCGTATAGATCGAGAAAGACATCCTGGGTTTCCAACGAGAAACCTTCGTCGTCGTCTCCACCAAAGGTTCGCCCCCGGCGATTTTGCATAACCGTCCGCACCTGATCTTCTGCCGGTTCAAGTTGCTCGGCTGCCTGGACCTGAATGAAGACCACAATTGAGTCTCGCGCGCCATAGATCCTTTGGTATGTCGAGTAAGGAATATAGGCAACGCTGTCACGGGAAGCACCGAAGATTGACCCCAATGGCTCCAGCACGCCGATAATTTGAAACGGACGACCCGAAATCCTGACATCCTGACCTATGACGCGATCAGCAGACGCGCCACCAAAAAGGTTTGTTAGTACATCGGGGCCCACTACGCAGACTTCCCGCCCAGAAGTGCCTTCAGCATCCGTCCACAGCCGTCCTATGTCGATTGAGCGGCCGTCAATATCAAACATGATCGCAGGCGTTACACCGCGGACGTTCAGATTCTCGAATTTCTGATCCGCATGCTTGACAGTCTCTCTCACACTCGCGGCCACGCCGACCCGCCAGCATGCTGAGCACAGGCGAGCGATGGCATCTGCGTCTTCATGCGTCACATTCTTGCGTTTATTGAATTTTATAAACTCTTCCCGCGACCTGATGATTTGCGGGCGCTTGGAAATGGTGAATACTGTGGAGCCTTGTGAGGAGAACGTGGTTGCGACTTTGTTATCCAGACCCTGAATGATTGTGACAACTGCGATAACTGCAGCCACACCGACTATGATGCCCACCAAGGTCAGAGCGGTACGCATCTTATTGGCCCGCAGGCTGCCAACCGCTACGAGAAACGCTTCCCATAATGCCGCCAGATGAAAGAGCGAATACCAGCGCTTGCCCGCAGAAGATGCGGTTCGCCCCGGGAAAGCATCGCCTAGTCGCTTGGATTCATCGGGTGTCATCGCAAGGAAGAGAAACCATTTGCTTCCGCCTGTTTGCTAGCGAATTTTCTCGTCTTTTTCGATTAGTCCGTCGCGAATCGAGATTACCCGGTGTGCGCGCGCGGCGATGTCGTGCTCGTGCGTGACGACGATGATCGTGTTGCCCTCTTTGTGCAAGCGCCCGAAGAGATCCATGATCTCCATGCTGGTATGCGTGTCGAGTGCGCCGGTGGGCTCATCGGCGAGAAGAATTGAAGGGTGGTTAACTAAAGCGCGAGCGATGGCAACCCGCTGGCGTTGGCCGCCGGAGAGTTCATTTGGACGGTGCAATTCGCGGTCAGAGAGGTCGACGGACGCGAGAGCCTGCTTGGCCATTTCATGCCGCTGAGCGGATCCGATACCGCCATAAATCAAGGGCAGTTCTACGTTGTGAAGTGCCGTTGCCCGAGCAAGCAGATTGAACGTCTGAAATACAAACCCAACTTCCTGATTACGTATGCGCGCCAGCTCGTCGTCATCCATTTCGGAGACGTTTTTGGCGTTAAGCCAGTACTCGCCCTGGCTGGGAGTGTCGAGACACCCAATCAGATTCATCAAGGTCGACTTGCCCGAGCCGGAAGGTCCAATGATTGCGATGTACTCGCCTTTTGGAATATCGAAGGAGACGCCATGAAGCGCATGCACTTCCTCTGAGCCCATCTGGTAAGTCTTCCAGATTCCTCGCATCGAGATGAGCGAGCTGGCATCGTGCGGTTGAGGAGGCTGCATCTCCGCTTGCGCTACGGTAGGCGCGGCAGAAGATGCGAGGGTAACTTCGCTCATTAGCTGCCCTCGTTTGCGTTGGCGTTAGCGCCTGATTTGCGGGTCTGGCGTTTTACAGACATCCCGTCTTTGAGCGTTTTCAAAACGCGGCTTGGCCCTCTGACGATCTCCATGTCTGCTTTAACGCCGCTGGTGATTTCGATGTCGGCTTCGCCTGTTATCCCGGTGGTAACTTCGATAAACCGCACCTTATTTCCCTCCAGCAAGTAAACACCCTTGATGCTCTTTGGCTTTTCACCGGTCGACGGAGTTGGCACGGTGCCGGCGATCGTAGCTGTTGGGGAAGGGGATGGAGGCGCCTTCTCGACAATTGCCTCGAGCGGGACGGCAATTACATTGTTCTTCGTTTTAGTCGTAATCGTTGCGGTAGCACTCATGCCGGGGCGCAAACCGTTGCGAACTTCATCAGGCATGTCGCGAAGTTCAACAGTAACTTTGAACTCCTTCGCTTCCTGGACATTCACCCGATTGGAGAGCCCACCCTGCGTGTCAGACTTCGAAACTGCAAGAGGGTTCTTTTGCGTGACCACCGCCGTAATTTCTTTTTCCCCCAGTGCATCCACTTTTACTTTTGCCTGCTGTCCAACTTCGACGTTGGAAATCTCGGTTTCATCGACATTGACTTCCACGTTGATCGTAGACATGTCCGCAATTGTCATCAGTGGTGTGGTCGACAAACCTGCGACGGCATATTCGCCCACACGAGTAGGAATATCGGCGATCACGCCGGTCAGTGGCGATAGCTGCGTCGCTTTTGAGCGCTGGCTCGATTGTCCGCGCAACAGCGCCTGCTGCTGGTTTGCGCGCATCTCAGATGACCTGATACCTGTTCTTGCTTCCTGGACCGCGATCTTTTGCTGATTGGCTCTTTCCATAGCCTCCTTCACGCCGATGCGTTGAGACTCCAGGTTTGCCCTCGCGGTCTGCACTGCGATCTTCGCTTGATCGAAACGATCACGAGCGGCGTCAAACTCCGAGCGGGAAGCGACCCCTGCCTCGATCAGGTCGCTGTAACGTTTAAGTTCTCGTTGCGCGGTGTTCAAATCGACCTGGGCGCGATCGACAGCGGTTTGCAAAGCAACTAGTTGCTGCCGCGCCGATGCAACTGATGATTCCGCTACTACCAGGCCCTGCTGCGCGGAAGCGACAGCATTGCGCGCGCTTTGAATGTCATTAAGAGATGCTTGCGTTGCCGCAAATTGGGCTTCCTGACTCGACTGAAGTTGAGTCGGGTCGACGCGTACAAGGGGCTTCCCCTGGACTACTTGATCGCCGGCGTTCACGTAGATTTCCTCGATACGTCCCGGCACTTCGCTGGTCAGCTTTATGTAACGAACCGGTCTGACCTCGCCTGAGGCGGTTACGGTCTGCCTGAGTTCGGCCTTAACTTCCAACTTGACTGTCGTTACTTCAGCTTCTTCTTTGCGGCTGGCAAATACGCTGATTATGACGATTAATGCCAACACGGCCACGGCCGAGACGGCAATAATAATCTTCTTCCTACGGGTCAAAGCCATAACTTGTTCCTTAGCTCGGGGGTTAAGTTCTCTTTCTCTAACAAAGCCTTTATTTTGCACCAAACGCGCGGATTAGGAAACAGTCTGATTCGTGTAACTCTTACGTCAAAAACCGGTCAACAGTTTCAATTAACAGGGGCACGTGGCAGGAGCAGACGGCAGGAGCAGACAGCAGACGTAAATCTTCGTGCTCCTTTTCTTCGCTACCACTCCTAACTCTCCGTACAACTGCACCTGCCTCCTGCCCCTGCCGCCTGCTCCTGAATCATCGGCGTTGGCGAGTCGAATAGTTTCGCGCTAGAATGACGCACCATTCGTGAACTCAGTTATCGTACAAATTGAGAATTTAGCGGATTGGGTGCGAGTCGCAAAGTGCCGAAACCGATGATCACATGTGAAAGGTGCAAAACCGAAAACCTCGACGGCGCCCAGTATTGCGACGAATGTGGGGCGGCCTTAAGACCGAATTTGGGACCCAACTCGCGGCCAAATGCCGTCACTGATCCTCCAGGCGCAGGCTTGCTCCGAGCTGAGCAGGACGGACAAAATGGTTCTCGGTCGCCGTCCCAAATCCCCCAACCCGAAGTCGCGTCAAGCAAGAGTGCCACAGTTGTTAATCTTTCGTCATCAGTGGGCTCTGCTGACAAGTCCCTCGCAAAACTGATTATCGAGCGCGGCAAATCTGTCGGCAAACAATTCCTTTTAAGTGCCGCAGAATCTCAGATCGGACGGTGGGATGCCGATGGGGGAGTTTTTCCCGACGTAGACCTGGATTCCGATGACCCCGAAGCGAAGATTTCGCGGCGCCACGCGCGCATTACATTTCACGATGGCAAGTATTTTCTGGAGGATCTGGGATCAACCAATGGAACGTTTATCAATCGGGGAAAAAGACTATCACCTGGAACACGGCAGCCGCTAAATGACGGCGACGAGATTATTGTGGGAAAGACGTTTCTACGATTCCGCATGGTTAAATAGCCCCGCTCACTGCGATAGATGATTACGAACGCAGTAATTTGATCGAACCCGACAGTACGATCGACACCGACGGTTATTAGAATAAATGTCTGAGTGTCTCCAATGCGGTAAACCTGTGGTAACAGGCGAAGCGTTCTGCAGCAAATGCGGCTCGCAGCACCCCGCCGCTTCGACCAAGTCGAAGAAATCACAGGGTTCGCCCGACGACAGCAGTGGAGCGGGATCCGCGATGTCATCAGAGTCACCCAAGTCGTCGGAGGAAGACGGGGAGTCGGGTGACCGCGACTTCATCTCCCCAGATTCCATGGGCGGCACTGCCACGGGCGAATTACCTATTCAAGTCAAACACACGACCAAAAAAGGAAGTACTGGCGGTCGTCAGCCTGCGATTCAACAGCTCGATCCCGGCAGCGTCCTCAATATCCGTTACGAGATTGTGCGGCGGATTGGCGGAGGCGGCATGGGGGCGGTGTATCTGGCCAAGGATCGAAACCTCGGTGACGCGCCACGTGCCGTGAAAGAGATGGTAGAGGCACACCTCGATCCGACGCAACACGAAAAAGCGATTGGAGACTTCAAGCGAGAATCGTTATTGCTTACGTCTCTTGAACATCCCTCGATTCCGACAATCTACGATTATTTCTACGACGAACCGCTGGGACGTTTCTACCTGGTTATGAAGTTTATTTCCGGAGGCGATCTGGCTACGAGATTGCGCACGGCCCCGGGTGGACGAATTGACGAGAAAACTGTCGCCGACTGGGGAGTGCAGGCCGCTGATGTTCTTGAATATCTTCACAGCCGCCCCAAGCCAATCATCTATCGCGATCTTAAACCAGCCAATCTGATGATTGACGGCAACACCGGGCGAGTGATGGTCATCGACTTTGGGATCGCTCGCTGGGTAAAGCAAGAGGAGAAGGGCGTGACCGCCGTGGGGACGATGGGTTATGCGCCTCCAGAACTCTTTGGCGGTCGCGTTGAGCCGCGTTCCGATGTCTATAGTCTTGGCGCCACTCTGTTTCACCTGTTGACTGGTTCCGATCCGCAGGATAATCCGCTTCTGATCTTTGACTTTGCAAAAAATCCGCGTCCACGTCAGATAGCGCCATCAATCTCAAGCGAGATGGAACAAATTCTCATGCGGTCGGTTGAGTATAAACCTGAGGATCGCTTTGTTTCGGCGGGAGCGATGCGCGACGCTCTCGCGAGTCATCTTGAAAAACTAACGACAGGACAGGTTAGCTACGGAATTCCCTCATCGCAGATTGGCGGCGAGACGGTGCAGGTGCAGACTGTCTATTGTGGTTTTTGCGGAGGACGAATAGCTGCGGACGACATTTTTTGCGCCCATTGCGGGGCGCGTCAGCCAATGGCCGGGGCGGGCTCGAGCGCGACCTTAAGGGCTGCCCGCCCGACCGCTAAACTCGTAGTCGCGGGCACAACCGAGCTGGATGCCTCCTTTGTCTTGCAAAAGGACAGCAACCTGCTTGGCCGAACCGATCCACACTCAAACGTTTTTCCGGAGATTGACCTTTCTCGATTCGATCCGGAAACCAAGGTTTCTCGCCGCCACGCGAGAATCTGGCGTGAAGGAGAAACGTTTCTAGTCGAAGACCTGGGATCAGTTAATGGAACCGTGATCAACGATTCCGTCCGCCTCGCGCCACGCCAGCCGCGAGTGTTGGACAGCGGAGATAAGCTTCGGCTTGGCGAAACTACGCTTCATTTTCTGTTAGGGTAGTAGGTTAGGTGTACTGGTCTTGAACTTGGGTCGTTAGGTTTTTTGATATTTGTATTTGGTTCTTTGAACTTTGAGCTTCGTCCTTTGTCTTTTAAAAGCGTGGGGTCTCAAAGAGCAGGGTACAAAGATCAATAACCAAAGAACCAAGTACAAAGTACAAAGACCCAAAGGCCAAAGACCGCTTTCGACAAATATTAATGACCGCCAGAGTAGCTGAAACAATACCACCCCGAACCAAGTTGAAATCCCGCTTAGCCATCCAAAGTTCAGTGAGATTTCGCGCGCCTTTTTCATTGAGGTGTGGCGCAATTCTAATCGATTACATCCTCCTCGCTGCGATCATAGCCTTCAGTACGCTTGTAAGCCGTTTGTTGGGCGGGGGAGCTCGCGCTGCCGGTAGTTCCTCTGAAACTGTCGGTATTGTTCTTGCGATCGTTGCCGCGGCATTCGATCTGGGGATACTTCCGGGACTGACTGGATTGACAATTGGAAAGTGGGCCACTGGCCTGCGTATTCAACGCCTGGACGGAACGGAAATCGGAATAGGGCGTGCCTTTCTCCGTCATTTTGTCGGCTATCCGGTGTCGTTTTTTACTCTTGGTCTCGGATTTCTGTCGGCTGCATTCACAGCGAGAGGGCGTGGGCTTCACGACGTAATTGCTGACACCATAGTTGTCAGAGAAGGACCGGTAGAACAGAGATCAGAAATCAGAAATCAGAGATCAGAGATCAGAGGTCAGAGGTCAGAACTCAGAGGCCACCCGACTGAAAACCGGAGATCGTAATTCTTACATCGGCAGCTGGCCTCTGAGATTTGCGTTTTGGTTTTGACACCTGATATCTGATATGTGTTTCCTGATCTCTGACTTCTGACTTCTGACCCCTGAATCTGATGCCCGAGCTAATAATTAAATACCCCGACCGAACGCCCGATCGCTTTCCGCTTGGACGACTACGAATCACCCTGGGCCGTTCCGCTCGCAACGATCTGTGCATTCCCGATCCTTTCGCGTCGCGAGTGCATGCTGAGGTGCGCCGCGAAGGAGAAGAATATTTTCTGCAGGATCTGGGTTCCGCAAATGGCACGCTTTACAACGGTGGCAACGTTGAAGGCGCCGTGCCGCTTACCCCGGGCGGGCGAATACAAATAGGCGAAACGGAAATCGTTTTTGACGATGGCACCTATCACTCGAGCATGGGTGCAACGATGATAACCGACAACACTACTTCGTTGCCCGAAGCTACCATCGCTCTCGCTTCAGGTGACCGAACTACATCTGGTTTACTGGAAGCGATTGAAGGTGCGCGGACCAATCCCGAAGTGAATGTCGTCGAACGTGGAGCCAAAGAAGGCGACTTGCTTGCTTTGATCAGTAAAGTGGGTATCACTCTGCTGAGTTCCTCCACACTCGACGAAACGCTCGAACAAATCGTTTCCCTCGTATTCGAGGCTGTTCCGGCAGATCGTTGCCTTCTCATGATGCGCGATGATGCCGACGAAGAGTTAAGAGTGGCTGTTGCGCGCTTGCGTGATCGGGCCGGCGAAGTGGGAGAGATTCGCGTAAGCCGCAATGTAATGGATGAGGTCGTTATACGTGGCAAATCAGTGTTGACGTCTGATGCCCAGCACGACCCACGATTTGCCAGCGGCACCGTTGTCCTGCAGGGCGTCAGGTCGGTTCTCGCTGTACCCCTGGGCGTTTCGGAGAAAGTCTTCGGCATAATCTACGCTGATTCACCAATCGCCGAGGGAAGGTTCACCGAAGACCATCTCAAAGTTTTGACAACATTGGCTTCAGTTGCTGCGATTCGAGTGGAAAATGCCCGTCTGGTAGAAGCAAGATTCCAGCAGGAGCGATTGGAGCGAGAGCTGCAACTCGCGATGGAAATTCAGCAGCGGTTTCAGCCGACCGCTCCCCCTCAGCTCCAGGGCTACGAACTCCAGGGCATAAGCTTTCCCTGTTATGAAATTGGCGGGGATTATTACGATTTTATACAGCGTGAAGATGGCCGTTTGGTTATAGCGTTGGGAGACGTTTCAGGCAAAGGGACCGCGGCAGCTCTTCTGATGTCGTCGCTGCACGCGGCCATTCATGCACAGACCGGGTCCCACGATACCCTCGTGGAAACAATTTCGGCGGTCAATCGCTACCTGGCTGAGAATATTCCATCGAATCGCTTTGTAACCCTATTCTATGCGGAGCTTGACCCCGAGTCGGGCGCGGTATCCTTCCTAAACGCGGGCCACAATCCACCTCTCATCGTTCATGCGGCAGGAACTGTTGAGCAACTGGCTTCGGGTGGTTTGCCCCTGGGTATCAAAGCCGACGCTGACTATCGAGAAGGTCGCACTCATTTACAGAAGGGCGACGTACTCGTGATTTATTCCGATGGCGTGACGGAAGCAGCCAGTCCAGACGGAGATGAGTTTGGACCAACGCGACTCTATGAAGTGGTTTCTCGCAACGTAGATGCTTCGGCCGCAGGAATTCGCGATCGGATCGAATCAGCTTTGACTAAGTTTTCTCAGGGCACGCAGGCGGCGGACGACATCACACTGGTTATCGTAAAACGCCAGACAGAGGCAAAGCAGCTTGCAGCCAGCGGCGCTCACTGAGTTCTTTTTACGCCTCAGCCTTCGATCAAACTCGCCTCAGGATTTCCATCGGGAAAAGCGCCTTCGGGCACGAAATATAATAGCCTGCGTCAGCGAGACTGAGTAAACTCGTGTTGCTGAAAGAAATCCCCGCGCAATACAGAACCGTTGGCGGTAGCCAATGGATGCTAACAATCAAGTTAGGCTCATTGTTTCACTTCCAAAATTGCATGGAAAACATAGCATCTTCCAGACTTAGTTGAGTGCTGGCATCCATTGGCTACCGCCAACGGTTCTGTATTGCGTGGCGACGTCGCCAGGGATTGCCAGGGGTTTAGACATTTCCCTGCTACAGGATGCATCTTGTCAGTACCACCTGCAGTAGCAGGCGGGTGATCGGCTCACCACCCTTGTCATACTCGAGCAGACCATTAACCACCCCAGGTCTGCTGCGCCGGGCACGGCACTCTGGCGGTATTACGAACTTCCGTTTCCTTGCGGGAGACCGCTTAACAAGTGGAGAAATGTGCCCGTAGCAATCGCATACATGCCCCAATGTGACAGCGGCGTATCCAGATTCGCGAGCTTTGGTTCATAGAAGAAGCCCGCGACAAACAAAATGGTCGCCAGCACAATTAAGGCTGAACCGGCAATTTGCATGACCCTGCGCCACTGCGATGCGTGAAATCTGAAGTAAGAACCTATTCCAAGATTGAGCAACCCCGCCAGCAAAATATAAATGTGCCTGGTGCGGTAAAGCATGCGCGGCCCGTCCGGCATACCACGTAAATGCTCAAGGTGTCGGTCCATGTAATGGCCCGTCAGGAGAAAAACGATTACGACAACCAAGCTAAACACAAGGTGGAATCGTTTCATGACGTGTCAATCAGTGGGTTTGCCTTCAAGTAGCGCATCGCACCGGAGCGTTTGCGGCCCGCTCTCATTACAGATGGCGAAAGACGCCCCTTGGTACATCGTCACACCTGCAAATTGACCTTTCGCGTTGATGATGTAAAAGTTGATACCGAACTTGGGATTACCTTTGCTGTTCAGCAGCCGCTTCTCGATGGTATTTGTTTTGATTCGACGAAGTGCCTCCATGCCGGCATCCTTCGGGTGGCTACCGCGTCGCATCTCCTCGACGATTAGAAACGAGCAAAGATTGTAAAGGTTCGCCTCACCCCTTCCAGTGGAACCTGCTGCTCCGACCGCGCCATCCACATACAGGCCCGCCCCCAGGATCGGCGAGTCGCCTACTCGACCGGGGATTTTCCAGGCCAGTCCGCTGGTGGTAGTCACACCGCAAATCTCGCCTTTCGAATTAATGGCGTTGCAGTTGATGGTGCCGTAAAAATGCTCACGATCTACCAAACCTTCGGCAACCATTTTCATTCCTTCGCGATGCCAAACCTCTGCGCGCGTTTTTGGATCGAGATAGTGAGATGGGTCGGTGCGACGTTTCCACTCGAGCCAGAGCTGGCGTGAATGGTCGGTGTTGAGGTCGTCTTCAATCTTGAAACCCATGTTCCGCGCGAAAATTTGCGCGCCCTTGCCGACCAGAAGATGGTGATCCGTATTCTCCAAGACTGCTTTTGCGATCAGCGAGGGCGTTCGCACGCCTTCCAATGCGGCAACTGCGCCGGCGCGTTTCTTCGGCCCATGCATGCAGGACGAATCAAGCTGAACGATCCCATCGGCATTTGGCAAGCCGCCGTAGCCAACGCTGTCGTCTAGGGGGTCCAGTTCCACAATATTTACCCCAGCTATCACCGCCTCAAGCACGTCCGCGCCTTGCGTCATCATCGTGAAAGCCTTTTGCACGACAGTCATGTCTCCGCCGTTTTTGAACTTGTTACCATTGGCGGACGAAATAACGATTGGCTTAATGCCGCTCTGGGCCAGGACGTTTGGAAACTGGCCGGCAGATAATTTAGTAGTTGAGCTGGCTCCGGCAAGGGTTGTTGCCTTGGCTCCGGCAAGAGCAAGTCCGGCTACGGCGCTTCGTCGAATGAAGTCACGTCGTTTGAGTTTTTTCATGGAGGTCCTCAAGTTTAGAGTACAAGCTTTAGCTTGCTGATCGGGAGGAAGAATCTCTCAAAGATCCCATTTCTTCCCATAGTCCAAAACCGGATATCGCTTCCAAATTTCTTTGGCCTTATCGTATCCCACCTGTTCAAGAAACGCCGCTGCGCTCGACCACGGCCAGTCCTGCCAGTGCTCGACGTAGCCATGATGAACGGGATTATGGTGAACGTAGTTTAGCGTGGCCCAAAAGTGACGCTCCGATTTGATAGGTCGTTCGAAGGAATTGTACCAAACTTGACGTCCTCGGCATTGATCGTCGCCATTCCATATGAATGACGATCGACCATGAAATAATCCCAACTCATGAATTAGTGCTTTTATTCGTTCGGTTGTTATGACCAGGTGATAGTGGTTTGGGAGAATACACCATCCGTGAATAGCCGAACAGAACTTATTGCAAATATCGAGAACGTCCCCTTCGCACTGTGTCATGCGTTCTGGGCTTCGTCCGATAATTGGCGCATGCTCGAAACAGGCCGAGGATATTAGGTATGGACGAATCCCTTCAAAATTCAAATGAGGCGGGGAATGCCACGAAAGTTTGCGTCCTCGCCGGAGAGCGACAGCCTCTCGTCGCTGTGTTTCAGTGAGCTTTCGCCAGTTGTACACGCCCAAGGTTTATTAACAGCTTGGAAAAAAGACAAGCTAGAGCATCAACACTGGGCTACTTGGTTTTGCAAGAAGTTTTGCACTCGTATACGTTGGGTGACACCGCACGAAAGCAAACTGAAGTTTGTACTCTGAACTTCTAGAACATTTCCAAGACTCTCTATTGTCCTCCAGGGCAAACTAAAGTTTATACTCTGAACTTCTGGCGTTTCACGCTAGACTTTCCTTGATCCGGTCGGCAGTCTTCGGGCCGATGCCATCAACCATCTCAAGTCCTCCACCGGCGACGAAGTGTTTTAACTCTACGAGCGAAGAAACTTTGAACTTCTGATGCAGTGTGGCCGCTGTCTTAGGGCCGATGCCGGGAATCTCCAGCAGGTCGAGAACCGTCTCCGGCGTCTCCGAAATAATCCTTTCCCAGGCGTCAAAAGTTCCACGCTCGAGAAGTTCTACTATCTTCCCGGCGATTGCCTTGCCAACTCCGGGAATTG
>JBHEMV010000001.1:96628-96963 GCA_046262375.1 Pyrinomonadaceae bacterium | reverse complement strand
AAACGGATCATCGCCTCGAATATCCATTAGAGCGGCCAGACGGTAAAACCGTCGCGCTATCGATTCGTTGTCCATTGTCGCAGATCTTCCTGCGTGCGAGAGTATGGTGTCAACAAAAGCTGAGCCACAGATTGAACAGGGAGGGATATGAATTTGAAATCGGAAGAAAATAGCCGCGGATGAACGCAGATAGACGCGGATCACGCAATTTCCGACTCAAGCAAATGGCTGATACATTTGCTGGTCTGATCCGTGCCCATCCGAGTTCAGCTATGGTTTGTATGTTGGCGTTTCCATTCTCGGAGTGAAACGCGATCCCAATGAAAAGTAAGGGC
>JBHEMV010000001.1:16957-96618 GCA_046262375.1 Pyrinomonadaceae bacterium | reverse complement strand
CTATGAACACCGCGCCGCAGAAGAGCAGTAATACTCTGCAGCTTGGGAATCATACCTCCGGTTGCGGTCCCATCGTTGATCATGGCCTCCGCTTCGGCGGCTGTGAGTCGCGACAATTTTGTGTCCGGTTCTCCGGGGCGCAGATAGATACCGTCCACATCGGAAAGCAGGATTAACTTTTCTGCTTTCAGCTGCGCAGCAATTTCGGCTGCGATGGTGTCGGCGTTGATATTGAAGACGGTACCTTCCGCGTCTGCGCCGAGGGAAGAGATGACAGGAAGATAACCCTGTCCCAGTAATACTGTAAGCAGGCGAGCGTTGATTTCCACGACGTCTCCAACGTGACCGAAATCGATTTGAGAAGTTTCGCCTGTTGCCCGATTCAAAATTTCCTTTGGCGGCCTTCGCCTGGCGTGGACGATGTTGCCATCAACTCCCGAAAGGCCAACTGCTTCAATCCCCCGGTTACGCAGCGCGGCGAGAATATCGGTATTAATTTTTCCTGCAAAAACCATCTTCGCCATTTCCAGAGTTGCATCGTCAGTGACGCGCCGCCCTTCAATGATTGTCTGCTCAATACCCATCCTCAAAGCCAGCTCGCTTAACTGTTTTCCTCCGCCGTGGACGATGCAGATTCGTATACCCACCTGGTGTAGGAGAGCCAGTTCCTCCGCCAGCGAACTTAGGTTCTCATGATCTTCCGTAGCCTTTCCGGAAAGTTTGACCACAAAGGTCTGGCCCTGAAACCGCTGGATGTAAGGCAGCGCTTCGCGCAGTAGATCGAGACGCAACTGGTCGCCGACTTCGTTTGTATTAGTCATGTCTTTAAGTTTCAGCAAAAGGAGAAACTAGCCGCAATGAACGCGGATAAACGCCGATTAAGAATGTAAGGACTTAAGCTGGCTGAATACATCTGTTCTGATCCGCATTTATCTGACTTCATTTGCCGCTATTTCTCCTTTTTTCAACAAGCTCGCCATGATTGCCTTTTGCACATGCAAACGGTTTTCCGCTTCATCAATCACCACAGACGCTCCGGAATCGATGACGCCGTCGGTAACTATCACATTTCGGCGCACCGGCAAACAATGCATGAATATTGCGTCGTGAGTTCGCGCCATCTTCCGCTCATCCACAATCCATTTTCCTCGATACTGCGCGCGCTCGGCAGTCTCTTTTTCGGGTGCTCCGTAAAACTGCTTCGCGCCCCAACTTTTCGCATAAATCACATCAGCTCCGTCAAAGGCGGCATCCACATCATGGGTTAACTCAAGCCGAGCCCCTGCGGCTGCTGCATGCGCTTTTACCGTTTCCATTAATTCGTCATCGAGCTCGTATCCGGCTGGATGAGCCACTACGACCTCATGGCCCATCTGCCCGCCGGCGAGCGCGAAACTGTTTGGCACCGCCATCGGCAGGGCCTTCGGGTGCCAGGCCCAGGTGAGCACAACCCGCTTACGACCGGCGCCCCGCTTTTCTCGTATGGTCATCATGTCTGCCATGGCCTGACACGGATGATGCATGGCTGACTCAAGATTGATGATTGGCACCTCAGAATATTTTGCAAAAGCCTTGAGGATCGGATCCTGGCGCTCTTCGTTCCAGTTGTTGAGCGCGGCAAAAGTCCGCACGCCAATGGCTACGCAATAACGACCAAGCACGCGAACAAACTCCGCAACGTGTTCGGTTTTATCTCCATCCATCACGATGCCGTCTCGATGCTCAAGCGTCCAGCTCGTTCCCCCAGGTTCCAACACCACCGCATTACCACCCAATTCGTAAATCCCGACCTGCATTGAAGCCCGGGTGCGCAGGCTGGGGTTGAAGAACACTAAAGCGACCGACCGGCCTGCCAGAGACTTCGATTGGTCTGCGCTATCTTTAAAGCGCAGCGCCGAATCGATCAGTTGATCCAGTTCTTCACGGGAGCATTCAGAGGTTGTTAGAAAATTTTTCATTTCCCAAAGCCCGCGTCGTTTAGTTAGGGCACTTGTGCCCCGCCGCGCGAGGCGGACAAGTCCGCTTTCTAAACGATGCGCGGCTGTTGCAAAGAGGCAGGCTGCAGCCTGAACTCTAAATTGGCTTCGCCCTTGAAAACAGTGGCTTTGACAGGCCATACAAACTGATCAGAAGCCAGAACACTTCCATCAGAAAGGCCGACAAATTAAAACGAAACATCAGCGAGACCATAACCATTACCGCGCCCACCGCGTTCAACAACAGGTAACTAAACGCGTAACTGGATAGCTTCTCGAGTTGCACCAGCAGGTAGGCAATCACCATCAGCAGCACGCCAATATTGCCGATCAGATCAAACCAACTGTAATCCAAATTTTTCCCTCCGCGTTGTCCTTGAATCTTTGCCCTCTGCCGCATTAAAGCCTCAGCCTGAACCGCCTATCCTTTCAATACATCGATAAACAGATCAACTTCCGCGTGTTGAAGACACAACGGCGGCAGAAGACGCAGCACCCGCGGATCGCTGGAAGTTCCGGTGATGATCTTTCGATCCAACAGCGCCTTATGAACGGGCGCGGCCTTGTCGCTAAACTCCAAACCTAGCAGGAACCCCAGGCCACGAACGGCGACGATTTCGGGGACTTCCCCCAGGCGTTCGCGCAGGTAGGCCTCAACCGTTCTAACGTTCTCAAGCAGTCCATCGTTTTCGATGGCCTCAAGAGTTGCTGACACCGAGGCCATTGCAATCATCCCACCGCCAAAGGTCGTTCCGAGGTCATTCTCTTTGATGCTTGAGCTAATCTTTTGTGTCACCAAACAAGCGCCGACCGGAATTCCGCTGCCCAGCGCTTTTGCCACCGTAATGATGTCCGGCACAACGCCTGCTCCCGCTTCGCTACCCGCGAAAAACCACTCGCCCGTTCGACCTACGCCCGTTTGCACTTCATCGTAGATCAACACGATCCGGCGCTCATCGCAAAGGTCACGAAGCCCTCTATAAAACTCTGGGTCGGCCAGGCGCACACCGGCCATCGACTGAATCGGCTCGAGCATGATCGCCGCTACCGTTTCGTCGGCAAGCAATCGCACAGATTCAATGTCGCCGAATTCGGCTTCCAGATGACCTGGTACGTTTGGGTTTCCGATTTCGCGATACTTGCCAAGGAAAGTTGCGCTGATTGCGTCAGCCGTGCGCCCGTGAAAACCTCCCGAGAAGGAAATAATGTTCTGGCGGCCGCTCGACATGCGCGCCAGGCGCATCGCATTCTCATTTGCTTCTGTCCCCGAGTTGCAAAAGAAAACTTTGGCCAACGATCGCGGTGCGATTGAAACTAACTTCTGAGCAGCCCGTGCGCGCGTCTCGGAATAGACCAGATTCGAATAGAACAACAGCTTTTCCGCCTGGTCTCGGATGGCCGCGACGACGTGTGGATGCGCATGGCCCGTTCCAGCAACGGCATGCCCGCCATAAAGATCCAAATATCGTTCCCCATCGCTTGTGTAGATCCAGACGCCTTGACCGCGCTCAGCAGCGACGGGCATCTTTTTATACGTTGCGAGCTGAAAGCGCTCTTCCAGTGCTGCCGTTTGCTCAAGTGTGGAGGCATTAAGTTCCATTTGTCGGGTCCTACCTTTATAAGCTAAGTGTCAGGAAGGGGGCATGCCCCCGCCTTTCTTCTTGGTTTCACGAGCACAAAAGAAAAGAATTTCGCCAAAGAATAGTCTCGCCAGCGACAGCGGGGGCAGGCGTTTTTCCTAACCTCGAGATTGCTGGTCTTGAGATGTCACCCTCAGGTTGAAAGTTCTTCCATCAAATTTATGGATTAGTACCAGACAGCATAAGTCCCGTCTTTTCACACAGTCCAAACATCAAATTCATATTCTGGACCGCCTGGCCGGCGGCGCCTTTCACCAAATTGTCGATCGCTGAAAATACAACCAGTTGTCGCCCACGAGCGGCAAATCCAAGGTCGCAAAAGTTTGTGGTCTTAACCCAGTTGATGTCCGGAGAGCCCTTCACCAGGCGAATAAAAAAAGATCCTCGATAGAATTCGGCAAACAGAGAGTGCAGCTTTTCATCGGTCATCTCGCTTTTAGTTTCAACATAAATTGAAGCAAAGATTCCACGCGAAACCGGCAATGAGTGTGTCATGAAAATCAATTCGCTGTTCCACTCACCCACGCTTCCGAGTTCCTGTTCAATCTCGGGCACATGTTGATGTGTGAAAGGTTTGTATGCATAGAACGAGTTCATGCGCTGCGGGTGGTGAGTGTTGGCTGCCGCCTTTGCGCCCGAACCGGATGAGCCGGTTTTGGCATCCACAATTACGCGCCCTCTGATAAGGTTGTTTGCGACCAGGGGCGCCAGTCCAAGCAGCGTTGAAGTAGCGAAGCAGCCGGGATTTGCAATCAGCCGCGCGTCACGGATAGCCTCGCGATTTGTTTCCGTCAAGCCGTAAACAAACTCACCTTGCGATTGCATCGCCGTATGTGTCTGACCATAGTGTTTCTCGAAAATATCCTGATCATGAAGGCGAAAGTCACCTGACAAGTCGATGACCTTCAAGTTGTTTGGCAAGTCGGGAACAATGTCCATAGCTTGTCCGTGTGGCAGCGCTAAGAAAATGCAATCGATAGCGCCTAGTGCCTCATGGTCCTGGGGCGCAGGACAAAAGACTAAATCCGTCAGCCCGTAAAGATTACGATGCACTTCTCCGACAGGTTTGCCGGCCTGCTCGTTTGCAGTGACAAAAATAACTTCGACGTTCGGGTGGAACAGCAGGATGCGGAGCAACTCCGATCCGCCGTACCCGGAACCTCCGAAGATCGCAACCTTAATTTTGTCACCGGCCATTAGCGCTTAAGTCTCCTTTGAATCCGTGTTACAACATGTCCGCCGAAAACCAGGACCGAGGTCCCCGGCGGGACAGCCCCGCAGACGCGCGCGAGGTCATGACACGCAAGATGCCAAACCCTAAACGCAAGGTGCCAAACCCTTCCCTCGTTTTTATAGTTCTGGCCATCGCTTTTATCGCCCTTGGTTTTACCGGGCAGCGAACCTTCTTTTTCGTAGGCATCGCTTTTCTGGTTATCGCGCTCGTTCGCCGGCGCCGCAATCCAGACGCCAGGGACGACTAGACACTGACTTTCGAGCAGGCCGCTTCAAGCTTCGTCTGAATAAGTTGAAAGAGCAGCACACCATCGCGGCGCGCGTTCGCTGCCGGTACACCAAACTCTTTTTCTACGTAGTCCTGGCCCATTTGGGAGTCTGTAACAGATCCCGCTATCAAATCGACTTCGATTCCGCGCCGGCGAAACAGTTCAATTCCTCCCCAGGCACCCACATAGTCGGAAGCGCAGAATATAATCGCGGCGGTTGCTGCTCTCAGCTCGGCATCGTCGAAAACGGATTCAACTGAGTAACCTCCCAGAATTCCGTCTCCTAACTCGATCACAATCAAATCGGGCGAGCTCTCGTTAAGCCTGGCAATGATCGCCTTCGCGATGGGAGAAAGATTGCCTGCATCTACGGTCGACGGCAGACCGCAATCAAGAAAACTTGCAGTCGCAATAGCTCCGTGATCGGCCATGTTCAGTGTGTCTCGCAGGCAGGCGACTCCCGAAAGCTTGGCGCCGGCGACCTTGAGTCCGGCGCGGGTCGCCTGTTTGATCAGCTCAGTTGCAGCATAGGTCTTACCACTGTTCATACTCGTTCCCGCGATTATGACGAGTGGTGCGGTCTCGCCCATATGGGCTCGGGAGGGAAGTGCGGCATCAGCAATGTTGAGCACCCGGCCTTCCTCATTGCAAACAAGCCCCATCACCTCAACCTTGATTGCGTCACCAAGGCTTGAATGGTGCCCGGTGCAATATCCGATTACGCCACCCATGTTCAGCAGATGCAGTTCGTCGCCGGCGTTTACCCTGGACGGTACATCGCCGACAAAACCCTTCAATGCGCGGCGACGGCCGAGTACCCCGAGTAGCACATCACCGGGATTGATCTTGGCGAGTCGGCCCGTCGGCAATTCCAGCATGTTGTAAGTGGCGCTGTCGGTTAGGGCGCGGACTACAACTACGTCACCCGCCACGGGTGAGCCGGCGGAGCGGACCATCGCTACAGTCTTGCTGAGACCAAGCGGAGAAGTAACTGAACCGACCTTGTCGGCGTCGACGATGTGGATTTCTGTTTTCATTTCTTCCTCCCCAACCCGGCGGGGGCATGCCCCCTTCCCGACCTCGAGACTTCCTTACTTGAAGTTTGTCTTCAACCTTGACTGCCCGTCAGACGAAGACTTCAAAACCCTTTTGGCGTGAACTATGAAGGCCTTCCTGCTTTCAGCTGTGAAAGCCTTTCTGCTTGGACCATCCGCTCAAATGAGATCAGCTCTGGGTTGGGAAGGCGGGCTTGCCCCCGCTCTTTCCACCTCCCAGTCTCAGTCGTAACGCGTTCAGTTTGATAAAGCCTTCAGCATCGCGCTGGTTGTAAACGGTGTCTGCCTCAAACGTCGCCACCTTTTCGTCGTAGAGAGAGTGGGCCGAGCGTCGACCAACGACGATTACGTTACCGCGAAAGAGTTTTAACCTGACATCGCCGGTTACATTATTTTGCGTTTCGTCAACCATCTTGCGTAATAACTGAAACTCCGGAGCAAACCAGAATCCGTAATAGATGCTCTCGGCAAACTTCACACTTAAAGAGTCGCGCAAATGCATGACCTCTCGATCGAGTGTTATGGATTCCAATGCCCGGTGGGCATTCTGCAAAATCGTCACCCCGGGGCTCTCGTAAACTCCTCGCGATTTGATTCCTACGAAACGATTCTCAACCAGATCAACCCTGCCAATGCCGTGGTCGCCGCCCAACTTGTTTAGACTTTCCAGCAATTTCACGGGCCCCAATGCTTTGCCATTTAGTGCCACCGGTTCACCACGTTGGAAAGACACTTCGATATATTCAACGTCCGATTTCGCATTCTCCGGAGAACGCGTGAGTTGAAATATGTCTTCAGGCGGTTCCGCCCAGGGGTCCTCGAGAATTCCACCCTCGTAAGAGACATGCATCAGGTTGCGGTCGGTGGAATACGGTTTTTCGTGCGTCGCGGTAACCGGTATGCTGTGCTCCTTCGAGTATGCGATTAAGTCGCTTCGGCCCTTAAACTCCCACTCACGCCAGGGAGCAATAACTTTGATGTCCGGTTCCAGGGCGTAATAAGCCAGCTCAAACCGCACCTGATCGTTTCCCTTGCCTGTCGCGCCATGGGCTACAGCGTCTGCACCTTCTTCCCGCGCGATCTCAATTTGTCGTTTTGCGATTACGGGACGGGCAAGGGACGTACCCAAAAGGTAAACTCCTTCATAGACCGCATTGGCCTTGACTGCTGTCCAGACGTATTCACGAACAAACTCTTCGCGAAGGTCTTCGACGTAAAGTTTCGAACCTCCAGTCTTCAGAGCTTTTTCTTCCAAACCGCTCAGCTCATCTCCCTGCCCAACATCAGCGCAGTAACAGATCACTTCGCAAGCATACCGATCCTTCAGCCAGCGCAGCATCACCGAAGTATCGAGACCGCCGGAGTAGGCTAAAACGATCTTATTAATTTTGCTTTTCTTATCTTCCATAAGTTAGTTTTTGTTTTGGTACTTTGTACTTTAGTACTTGGTTCTTAGTACTTTGATCTCTATTCCAGGAAATCATGTGACACGTAACTAAAAAGTTCTTAAAGTACAAGACACAAAGTACAAAGCACCAAGCACTATCTACACAAACAATTCCCAAATTTTCTTCATTGCGACCCGTTGTGCTTTCTGCTCGCCAACAGCAATGAAGATGGTGTCTTCCCCGGCGATTGTTCCTGCGATTTCAGAAATCGCCGCGCCATCTATTTCCACGGCCACGGCCGAAGCGAGTCCTGGCTCCGTTCTGGCTATTACCAGGTTTTCGCCACACAGGTCGAGGCTCAGCAGCCCCCGTCCCGCCGCGCCATTTGTTTTGGGCACCGTGTAATGCCCGCGATGCTTTACAATTCCCAGTTCTTCCAGATCTCGTGAGAGGCTGGACTGAGTTGCCGGAACCCCGGCACGTTCGAGAGAATCCCGAAGCTCGGCCTGAGTGCCGAAGGGCTTCGCTCTGATTAGGCTCAACAGCTTTTTCTGTCGCAGTTCTTTTTGCATATATACGCACAAATATGCATTTTACTTGCATATCATGTGCATAGATGCATAAACTAGCAGTGCAGGTGGCTCGGCGTCAACCCCTGAGGAGATGAGGAGCACAAATGGCCGAAGGTAAAACGTTATGGGGCGGTCGATTTACGGGCCGGGCGGATCCCGCGTTCGCCAAATTTAATAACTCGTTCTCGTTTGATCGGAGACTGTTTGAAGTAGATGTTCGTGCCAGCGTAGCCCACTGCAATGGTCTTGTCGCCGCTGGTGTGCTTAGCCAGGAAGAAGCCGGGAAGATTAAAGATGGATTACGAATAATACTCGAGCGAGGCCTTACCGCTGCCGGCTACTTTGACGAAATAGAATCCGAAGACATTCATTCTTTCGTCGAAGAGCGGTTGGTAGAGATGATAGGAGATACGGGACGCAAGCTGCATACAAGTCGTAGCCGAAACGATCAGGTAGCGACAGATCTGCGTCTGTGGTTGAGAGAGGCGACAGATCATCTCTTAACGCAAGTACGCTCGACTCAGGAAGCTCTGTTGGATTTGGCTGAGAAGAAAAGCGATGCAGTGCTTCCGGGATACACCCACCTCCAACATGCGCAGCCCATTCTTTTTGCCCACTGGTGTCTTGCTTATTTTGAGATGCTGGCTCGTGATCGCGAACGGCTCAAGGAGACACGAAAGCGAGTCAACGTATCTCCACTTGGTTCTGCAGCGCTGGCGGGGGCTTCCTATCCGATTAACCGCGAAGCTGTAGCGAGGGAGCTGGGGTTTGAGACTGTATCTCGCAACAGCGTGGATGCAGTTAGCGATCGCGATTTCTGTATTGAGTTTGTTGGAGTCTGCGCCCTAATCATGGTCCACCTGTCGCGTTTTGCGGAAGAGGTAATTCTTTACTCAACCAGCGAGTTTGGTTTCTTCGAACTTAGTGACGCAGTGGCGACGGGATCCAGCTTAATGCCGCAGAAGAAAAATCCGGATTCGATGGAGCTCGTTCGAGGCAAGGCGGGGCGTGTTTTTGGCCACGCCACGTCGTTACTAACCCTGCTTAAAGGTCTACCCCTTGCTTATAACAAGGACTTTCAGGAGGACAAAGAGGCAGTCTTCGACTCTTTTGACACGATACAATCTTGTCTGGAAGTTACGATGCTGGTTCTCCGAAATGTGGAGCTTAGAGAAGAGCGAATGCGAGAGGCAGCATCGCAGGGGCTGATGAATGCCACTGAACTTGTCGATTACCTTGTGCGCAGGGGTATGCCTTTCCGTGAGGCGCACGAAACGGTCGGGAGAATTGTCGTCAAAGCGATCGAAAAAGGTGTCGAATTGTCTGGACTTTCCTTAGACGAATTGCGCTCTTTCTCAGAAAAGATTGAAGGCGATGTGTCGGATTCGCTCACGCTGGAGAGAACGTTGGCGACAAAATTTCAAGCTGGCGGCACAGCACCGCAGCGAGTGGCTGAAGCGCTTCGCGCTGCGCGATTAGGGTTGATTTCCTGACTTGTTGAACTGGTCGCAGGTGAGGCTGAGAATCTTTGATTACTCACCAAGGTAGGCTTCTTTAATGCGCGGGTCGGCGGCTAGCTGTGCAGACGGACCTTCCATAACAATTCTGCCTGTCTCCAAAACGTAGGCACGATCAGAATGGCCCAGGGCCGCGTGCGCATTCTGTTCTACGAGAAGAATCGTGGTTCCTTTACCGCGAATCTCATCAATAGCTTCGAAAATTGTATGCACGACAAGCGGGGCAAGCCCCAAAGATGGCTCGTCTAGCAAAAGCAGACGCGGTTGCGACATGAGAGCTCGTCCGATGGCCAGCATCTGCTGCTCACCTCCAGAAAGAGTTCCCGCCTTCTGTGATTCTCTTTCCTGCAAACGAGGAAACATCTGAAATGCTCGTTCCATATCAGAAGCTATCTTTCGCCTGTCTTTATTGAGATAAGCACCCATCTGCAAATTTTCCCGGACAGACAGGTTCGCGAAGACTCCTCGCCCTTCCGGCGCCATGGATATACCCTTGGCGACAAGTTGATGCGTTGGCCGGCCGCCAATGTCCTCGCCCTCAAAACTTATTCTTCCGTCGCGCGGTTGGAGCAATCCCGTGATTGTTCGAAGCGTAGTGGTCTTGCCGGCTCCATTTGCGCCGATTAGAGTCACCACCTCTCCCTTCTCGACGTGCATTGAGATGCCGGTAAGGGCTTCGATAGCGCCGTAGTTGACTGAGACGTTTTCTAGATTAAGCATTTTTGAAAGTGTGGCCTTGATTTCTGATCTTTGAACTTTGTACTTTGAATTCGTCTTGGCGAAGCAGACAAAGCACAAAAGTTCAAAGAACAAAGTTCAAAGTACAAAGATCAAAGCACCAAGTTCAAAGCACTAATCCCCAAGATACGCTTCAATCACCTTGGGATCGTTCTTAATCTGTTCAGGAATGCCAAGTGCAATCGACTTCCCATAATCCACGACCTGAATTCGTTCGCACACGCCCATCACAACCTTCATGTTGTGTTCGACAAGCAAGATAGTGAGACCAAAACGGTCACGTATCTGCTGAATGAGCTTCATCAAGTCTTCCTGTTCGGAGGGATTCATACCCGCCGCAGGCTCGTCCAGCAGCAAGAGCTTTGGCCTGGTCGCCAGCGCGCGCACGATCTCGAGTCGCCGCTGTTTTCCGTAAGGCAAACTCGTGCCGCCCTCATCTTTAAAGCCATCGAGATCGAAAATTGCGAGCAGGTCCATGCAGTAATCGAGTGAAGCCTCTTCGCAGCGCCGGAAGCGCGTAGTGCGTAAGACGGCATCAACCAGTGTCTGCCTGGTGTGAATGTGGCAGGCGGTGAGCACATTGTCGAGCACGCTCATACTGGGGAAAAGACGTATGTTCTGAAACGTGCGTGAGACGCCGTGCGCCGCGATTTCGTAAGGGCGCTTTCCGTCAATGCGCTTGCCTTCGAAATAAATCTCGCCGGAGGTAGGCTGGTAAACACCGGTAAGCAAATTAAAGATCGTGGTCTTGCCGGCGCCATTCGGACCGATGAGCCCATAGATCTCACCCTGCTGCACGGCCATGTCTAGTTCACTGACAGCGACAAGACCGCCGAAACGGATCGTGGCCTTCTCGGTCTTTAGAACCGCTCCACCATTGGCGGCAGGTGTGCCGGTTGGACGATCATTTGTGGTAATGCTCGAGCTCACTCCTTGTCTCCCTTTCCCAGCGACGTTTCACTCTGGCGCTCGCCGAGCGTCGCTTTATCTACCGACACGTTATCGCGCGTGTCTTCCGCCAAAATCTCTTCTGCCTGCGAACGAGTCTTGGTTCGTTTTCGTCCGCGCCATCCTTTGAACGCCGCCGTAGTGCCCAGTAGTCCCTGCGGTCGGGTAATCATCAGGATGATTAGCAGCAACGAATAGATGACCATTCGGTATTCAGCAAAGCCCCGCAACGCTTCCGGCAAAACGGTCAGCAGAATTGCTCCGAGCACCGAGCCAACAATCGAGCCGAGGCCGCCGAGAATGATCATGATCAGAATCTCGAACGACTTAATAAACTCGAAAGACTTGGGATTGAGGTAGCCATCGAAGTGGGCCAGCAATACGCCGCCGGCGCCCGCCATGGCCGACGAGATTACGAAGGCCATGACCTTATAACGAGTTGTATTGACGCCCATGGCCTCCGCCGCGAGTTCGTCTTCGCGAATCGAAATCAAGGCGCGCCCAAAGGCGGAGTTCACGATGTTGTAAACGATTACGATCGTTAGAATGGCAATCAGGAAAATCCAGAAGAAGCTCTTCACTATCGGGATACCCGAATAGCCCCGTGCGCCGCCAACAGCTTCGATGTTGTTTAGGAATACAACGATGATTTGGCCGAAGCCGAGGGTCACGATGGCGAGGTAATCACCTTTGAGACGAAGCGAGGGCACGCCCACTACCAGTCCCGCAAGTCCGGCGCAGGCAGCGCCGATTAAGGTCGCCAAACCCAACCCTACAATCCAGCCCAACTTGCCGCCGCCGAGAGTGGTGGCCAGGTTTGCACCGTAGTTAACCGAAAAATACGCCGACGAATAAGCTCCGACGGCCATAAACCCCGCGTGTCCAATAGAAAACTGGCCGGTGAATCCGTTGATTAGGTTGAGCGACACTGCCAACGTAATTGCAATCCCGGACAGCATCAAGATGCGACTGAAGTAAGGACTAATCATGCGGCCCTGAAACACGAAGTCCAGCCCATACAGGACGGCAAGCACGATCAAAGCGATGATTAGGTTACGTAGGTAGCGGGGCATAAGACACGAATGATGAATGCTGAATTCGGAATGCAGAATAATGAAAGGAGGAATCAGATGCTAATTCATCGTTCCGCATTTCGCATTCAGTATTCTCGTCAGACCTTTTCCTGCGAGACCGAACCGAGTAGACCGGAGGGTCGGAAAAGGAGTATCAGAATCAGTATTGCGAATGCGACCGCATCTTTGTAGGTAGGCGACAGGTAGCCGACCACCATGGTTTCGGTTATGCCGATGAGCAGCCCGCCGAGCATGGCGCCGGGAATGTTGCCGATGCCTCCGAGCACGGCGGCCACAAACGCCTTCAAGCCGATGAGAATTCCCATCAGCGGATCGATGCGCGGGATGCGAATCGCGACCAGCACCCCAGCCGCCGCGGCCAGAGCGGAACCCAGCGCGAAGGTGAACGCGATGATGCGGTCAGTATTGATGCCCATCAGTTTCGCCGATTGCAGATTAAACGAAACTGCTCGCATCGCACGGCCGGTCTTGGTGCGATAGACCACGAGCTGCAGCCCAATCATCAACACCAGCGCGATGATCAGCACAACAATGTCAGCGCTGTTGATGCTGGCGCCGCCGAAGAGGTCGATGTTGCGTTTTTTGAAGAGTTCGGGGAAGAATTTTGGGTCCGCGCCGAAGACCACCTGACCGCCGTTCTCCAGCAAAAGCGAAACGCCGATGGCCGTGATCAGCGCTGTCAGACGCGAGTACTTGCGAACCGGTCGATAAGCGAAACGCTCAATGATGACGCCGAGCGCCGCGCATATGGCCATTGCCAGCAGCATAACCACAAGAGCCGTGATCAGCGATGGCTCAATCGCTCCGCTTCCCAGTAGCCCGCGCGCGATCAAACCGTCCGCGCTTTGACCGAGAGCCTGGGCGCCGCGCGCGCCCAGGCCATTGGCGATGTAATAGCCCATAAACGCGCCGACCATGTACACGTCGCCGTGCGCGAAGTTAATTAGCTTCAGCACGCCGTAAACCATTGTGTAGCCCAGCGCGATGAGAGAATAAATCGCGCCGAGCGAGACGCCATTGATTAGCTGCTGCAGGAACGTACTCATAGTTGTGAGTCGCAGTCGTGAAAGTTCGTCAGAATGCTAATAGCGCAACGGCTGAATTACGGGGTGGCGCTGGTGGCCGCTTTCGCAGGAGGAGGAGGAGGAGGCGCCCCGGGCGAACCGCTTGTCTTGCTCGCAGGAGAAGCCGCCGCGGCTGGTGAACTGCTCATTGCCGGTGACGCGGTCGTGGTCGCTCCGGGTATTGCTGCACCTTCCACCTGCACCCGCTCTCGCACAGCATAGGTGCCGCCATCCTTGATTTCGATCATGATGATCGGCTTCACGGCGTCGCGGTTTTCATTGAAGGTTACGTCCCCAGTAACGCCGGGAAAACTCTTCGTGGCGGCCAGCGCGTCACGGATAGCCTTTCCGTCGAGTGAATTGGCGCGTTTGATGGCGTCGAACATGATCTTTGCGGCGTCGTAAGCGGTGGCGGCCAGCGCGTCAGGAATCGTGTTGTAGCGGGCCTTGTAATCGTTAACGAACTTCTGGACCTGAGGATCAGTGTCGTAAGGCGAATAGTGATTGGAGAAAAAAGAACCGTTCAAAGCCGTGCCGCCGATGGCATAAAGCTGTATCGAGTCCCAGCCGTCACCGCCGACCAGCGGTACAGTGATGCCCTTGTCGCGCGCCTGTTTCGCAATCAGGCCGACGTCGTTGTAGTAACCCGGTACGAAGATGACTTCCGGATTCGAACCCTTCAGCGAGGTCAACTGTGCGTTAAAGTCCTGATCGCCTTCCTGGTAAGACTGCGTCGCGACAATCTGCCCGCCCAACTTCGGAAATACTTCCTTAATTACCTTTTCCAGTCCGGTTGAATAATCGTTCTTGCGGTCGACCATGATGGCTGCGCGCTTGGCGTTAAGTGTGCGAGCGGCAAACTGCGCGATGGCGGCGCCTTGCACTGGATCGATGAAGCAACTGCGGAAAATGTAATCGCCCTTTTTCGTTACTTCCGGGTTCGTCGACGAGGGCGTCAACATCGGAATCTTGGCGTTCTGCGCGATGGGAGCAGCCGCAATCGAGCGGGAGCTGGCCACTTCACCAAGAATGGCGTGCACCTGATCCTGCGTCACAAACTTCGTGACAATAGTGGCAGCTTCTGAGGCATCTGACCGATCATCCTGCACCAGGAGTTCGATTTGCTTGCCATTGATGCCACCTGCCGCGTTCACTTCATCCGCGGCCATTTTGATGCCGTTGACAGACGAGATACCGAAGTTGGCAGTCGAGCCCGTCAGCGACATAAAGACGCCGATTTTGACTTTGTCGCCGCCGCTCCCTGAGGGCTGGCAGGCTAGGGCCGTTAGCAAGCTGGCAACGATTAGTAGGCTAAGTAGGATGCGTTTCATATAGTCCTCTCAAGCAATGGTTTTAGTGACCGACATTTGGAATGCGAAGCTGAGTCCGGGCAGTTCAGAGCCACTCATCAGGCAGCAGTTTGCTGTAAGCTAAAAATCGAGCCTGAATAATAGCTTCGAGAGCGTTACTGACGCAAACTTTTACCCAGCGATAAATCGCTGGGCTATTGTCAGGCGTCCGCCAGAGCGGACTCGCCGGAACCCGTTTTTGTGCAAAGCCGCCGCGTGCTATTCCGTCGTCGCTCAAAATTGACACTACTTAAAAAACGTGGAATTTAGTTGACGGCTAATTTAGACTGCGCCCGATGACAAAGGCTCAAGCAAAAGTTTCGCCCGCCCTGGGCGATATGAGCAAGGATGAGTTTCGCCGGTTTGGTCATGAGCTCATCGATTGGATAGCGGACTACTTCGCGCACATTGAAGATCTTCCGGTTCTTGCTCGGATCGAGCCCGGAGATCTAAAGGCACAACTTCCCGTTGCGCCACCCGTAAAAGGCGAAGCGATGGAGGAAATCCTTGGTGATGTGGACAGGCTAATCGTCCCAGCGCTGACCCACTGGAGCCATCCTTCGTTTTTCGCTTACTTTGCCACGTCAACGTCCGCGCCTGGAATCTTTGGCGAACTCTTGAGCGCAGCCTTTGATAACAAAGCGATGCTTTGGCGTACCTCGCCAGCGTCAACGGAACTGGAGGAGGTCACGCTTGATTGGCTGCGCCAGATGATGGGCCTGGACGCGGGGATGACCGGCATCATTTACGACACCGCTTCTGTATCCAGCATGCACGCCATCGCCGCAGCGCGGGAAGGTGTGGAGCTGCGTATTCGGGAAGAGGGGATGAGCGGCCGCAAAGACCTGCCTTTGCTACGAGTCTATGCTTCCGAACAGGCACACTCATCAATTGAGAAGGGAGTCATAACACTGGGCCTGGGACAGCGGGCGCTAAGAAAAATTCCTGTGGACAGTGAGTTTCGTATGGAAGCTAGGGCCCTCGCTGCGGCAGTGGAGGAAGACAAGAGGAATGGCATGGTCCCGTTCTGTGTGGTGGCGACGGTGGGAACCACGTCAACCTCGAGCATCGATCCTGTTCCGGAGATTGTTCCTATCTGCGAGAAGCACATCATGTGGCTGCACGTCGACGCGGCTTATGCGGGATCAGCCGCTGTTGTGCCCGAATTCAGAAGTATTCTGAAGGGCTGCGAGCGGGCAGACTCGCTTGCAGTGAATCCGCATAAATGGTTATTCACGCCGTTTGATCTGTCCGTGCTGTATTGTCGCCAGCTGGAGCTGCTCCGACGCGCCTTCTCTTTAGTCCCGGAGTATTTGCGCACGCCGGAGCAGGAGCGCGTAAGGAGCGGGTCGGATTATGGCGTGCAGCTGGGTCGTCGCTTTCGCGCGCTCAAGTTATGGATGATCATACGTTACTTCGGACACGAGGGCCTGGCGGCGCGAATACGCGAACATTGTCGTCTGGCCAGGTTATTCGCATCGTGGGTGGAAGAATCGCGCGAATGGGAGTTGATGGCGCCGCTGACTCTGGCTTTAGTTTGCTTTCGTGCGTGTCCACCGATTGAGGCCGCGTCTGAGATTGCTCGCGAGGGCAGGTTGGATGTACTAAACGAAGCGATCATGCATGGTGTAAATGGGACAGGTAAAGCGTTGCTCTCTCATACAAAGCTTAACGATAAGATTACATTGCGACTCTCCATCGGAAATATTCGCACAGAGGAAAAACACGTGCGCCAGGTTTGGGAATTATTGAATGAGCAACTAAAGTTACTTTCGGCTCAATCGAAGAATTAACCATCGCAGTCGTTAGACGGAGCCCGCCCAAAACCGAACTAGTCCCAACTTCAGAGCATCGACTAGTCCCGACTTCAGAGCATCGAATGATTGGTTTATGCAGAAACGTATGATGAAGGCACTTTTAATTATCGCAGCCGCGATAATTGTAGTTACATCAGTCAGTCCTGCTGATTCCCAACCGCGCCGGCCGATGGCTCCAGCCGACATCCTGCGAGTGGCGAGCGTTAGTGATCCTCAGATCTCGCCCAACGGTCAATGGGTCGTTTATACCGTCTCTGCAGTCGAAGGAGACGCCACAATTAGTACGCTTTGGCTTACGCGCGCGGGAATGGAACTGATCCCGAATGCATCCAGGTCTCCCATGCCCTTGCTTGCCAGGGGGTGGAATGTTTCAAACCCCCGTTGGTCGCCTGACAGCTCGATGATCGCCTTTCTTGGTAATCACAACGATCAGTATGGGATATGGATTGTGAACCTGCCTAATCGTGAGCCGCGGTTTATCGCGCCCATTCTGAAGACAAACTTTTTCATTACCTATGCGGGTGAGACTCTTGCCTGGGCGCCAGACTCAAAGAGGATTGCTTATGTTTCCGCAACCGAGGAGACAACCGCCACAAGCGATCTATCTACTTTGCCGGATGATCCGAAGGTTATCGATCGCATTCAATACAAGTCGCGAACCTCCTTCTCCGATAACCGCCGGACCCATGTTTGGATCACAACAATTGAGAAACCAGAGTCCCGCCAACTTACTTCCGGGCCCTTCTACGATCATGCGGTCACATTTAGTCCCCGGGGAGACGAAATTGCCTTTCTCTCAAACCATGAAGCGGACCCGGATGCGAATAACAACTCCGACATCTTCGCTGTCGACCTGCATGGTGAGCTGCGTCAGATCACGCACACAAGAGGCTGCGAATACGAACCGACGTGGTCGCCCGATGGAAAGTGGATCGCCTACACTGCCACCAAGCGAGAGATAACGACAATAGACAGCGTTGCTGAAGACACGCATGTGTGGGTAACAGACGCAGCGGGCGCGAACAGAAGAGAATTGACGGCCGAGCAGGATCGACGTTCGCGTAGCCCGAAATGGTCACCTCACAGCCGTTCCATCTATTTCCTTGCTGGCGACAGCGGGAGAACCAATCTTTATGCTGTTCGTTTTGATTCCGGTCCCATTAGAGATGTCTTTTCGCACGAGGACGTGACGCCAAATCCCAAGCTTGAGCCAGCGACTTTTCCTACGAGGCCATTTCAAATAACCAGCTTCAGCATTAACTCGCAAGCCCTCGGAAAACTAGCTATCGCTCTTAGCGATAGCATAAATCCCACGGAAGTCTGGACCGCGCCAGCATCATTCGGACGGGTAATGCAGCGCCTCACTTCGCACAATGGTTCGCTGGTTCGTTCAGTTCCACTTATCGAACCTGACGAAATTACTTTCAAAAGTTTCGACGGAACTAAGATCCAGGGTTGGCTGATGAAGCCTGTCGGCTGGCGCGAAGATCGAAAGTATCCGCTGATTCTCAGCATTCACGGCGGTCCCCACGGGATGTCTGGTTGGGCTTTCAATCCCACGTTCCAGGTTTATGCCGCACGCGGTTACGCAGTCCTTTATCTGAATCCTCGTGGATCAACAGGTTATGGGCAAAAGTTTAGCGACGGTACGCTCAGTGAATGGGGTGGTGGAGACTACAAAGATTTAATGGCTGGCGTCGATGAGGCGCTGCGAAGGAATTCCTGGATCGATCAAGACCGTATGGGCGTCACGGGTGGATCATACGGCGGCTTTATGACGAACTGGATCATTACGCAGACGCCGCGCTTCAAAGCTGCGATCTCGAGCGCCAGCGTCAGCAATTTGATCAGCTTCTATTCGACTTCGCTTTACCAGGATTTAATACATGCCGAGTTTGGCGGCTTTCCCTGGGACAATTACGATTTGCTGTGGCAATGGTCGCCGCTGCGTTACGTCAAGCAGGCCCAAACGCCCACGCTGTTCATTCACGGCGAGCAGGATAACGACGTTCACATCACGCAGGCGGAAGAAATGTACATGGCCCTGAAGCGTCGTGGTGTTGAGACTGTGTTGCTTCGTTATCCCCGAGAAGGACACGGCCTGCGGGAGCCGAAGCATCGGGTGGATGCCCTGGAGAGAACAATCGCCTGGTTTGATCGTTTTCTTAAGTAACAAATTCGGCTTCATTCAAACTGGTGAAATTATGCTTACACACATTGTCATTTGGAAATATCGTTCTGATGTTGAGCAGGAAGTTCGCGAGGAACACGTGCGCCTGCTACGCAGCTTTTCGTCAATAATAAAAGAGCTCGAGAGTTTGGCTGTGGGTTTCGACTTGTTGGGCCTGCCTCGCTCATTCGATACCGGATTGGTAGCTACCTTTAAGAATCGAGCAGGCCTCGATGCCTACACTATTCATCCCGAGCACATCAAAGTTGCGGCATTTGGAAAGGCAATCAGCGAGCAAGTTGCTTCCGTTGATTTTGACACCTACCCCAGCGGGGCTGCCCCGCCGGGGACCCCGGAGAGTTGATTCCCTGTTATGAAGCGGTGGAAAAAGCTCCTACTAATACTGCTTATCTTCCTTCTGTTCTCGCAGATTCCTTTCGCCTATCGTCGTTACAAACTCGGTCGGCTGAGTGCAGCAATTCAACAGGTGAACTCTCAAAGCGCCGTGTCCCCGGACAATTCTGAGTTTGTCGAGTACAAAGGCGTTGTCCACGTGCACTCCTTTCTGGGTGGCCACAGCAGGGGCAACTTTGAAGAGATCATTGCAGGCGCAAAATCAAACCAGCTCAGCTTTGTCGTAATGACCGAGCATACATCTGAAAACTTCAATACCGCTGCGCTGACACTTAAGGGTATACACGCGGGCATCCTCTTCATCAACGGCAATGAAGTCAGCACCAACAACGCAGATCGTTTGCTGCTTCTTCCCGGCGATGAGGCGACAGACATCGGCAGTGGCTTATCGGCCCAGCAACTACTTTCCCAGGAGAAGCCCAAAGGGTTACTGGCTTTTGTGGCGTACCCTCAGGATTTCAGGAGCTGGGAGGCGGATGGTTACGACGGTGTCGAGGTCTACAATGTCTACACCAACGCGCGCCAGATTAATCCTTTGGTAATGTTTTTCGATGGCCTCTGGTCCTATCGAAGTTACCCCGACTTGCTGTTTGCCAACTTCTACCGGAGACCCACTGAGAACTTAAAGAAATGGGATGAAGCGCTGGCGCGGACAGGTAAAAAGCTTACGGCCCTCGCCGGAAACGACGCTCATTCGAATGTCGGCATCACTTTGATTAGCCAGTCGGGCGAAACCCTCGTCGGCATGAAGCTGGATCCATATAAGAGAAGTTTTCACCTCGTGCGAGTACATGTTCTCGTTCCGAAAAACAAAGCCCTCGATTCGGACTCCCTACTGGAAGCGATAGCCTCAGGCCATTGCTTCATCGGGTTCGATCTATTCAGTGAGACCAGGGGCTTCAGCTTCTCGGCTTCGACTGAGACCGAAAGCAAGATCCAGGGTGACGAAATATTTTTGGAACGAGAGGTGCGACTCGAGGTTAACGCGCCTGTTGCCAGCCGCATCGTTCTGTTGAAGGATGGGAACACGATTCGAGACGAGACTGGGGTAAGGAAGGACTTCCGTGTAACCGACAAGGGCGTTTATCGGGTCGAGGTTTACTTGCCACAACTCCCTGAGCCTGTCGGCCAGCAGCCCTGGATCATCTCAAATCCGATTTATGTGAGGTAGTCCCGAAAAGACCAGATGGGCAGGAGTGCCTGAGGTAGGACAGACATTCTTGTCTGTCATTTCCCCGAGCAGATCAGACGGGCAGGAATGCCTGTTCTAGCCGCAGACACGACAACGCCCCACAAAGTTAATTGTATGGCCTTGTGGGGCGAGAAAACCGGAAAGCTCCGGGTTCAAATCATCGTCGGAAGCGGTGCTTACGCTCACCGTAATACTGTAGAGAGCCGCAGTAGTGGACTCTACGCCTGTCTTTTCCCCAAGTATCAGGAGATGACAAGTACAGCCTTCCTTATTCGGTTTTCAAGTGCAGCTAGTCTAGTCCCGCAAAAGCAACCTGTCAAGAATCAGGTTGACTGTAGCCGAAGCGTACAAGCAGAACGGCGGGTAGGCATTCCTCCTCCTTCTGAAAACCCTGGTGGGGGTTAGCCGCTAATGCTCTGGCTGAGAAGAATCTTTGTCCTGACTCCAGCAGATAAGTTATTGCATGCCGTTTGCGATTAGACTCTCTTCCACATAATCTTAGTGGCTGTTTACTAAATCAATAACTAATTCGCTCTCATCTTCCCGTCATGTAAATTATGGAAATTTTTATTACTACCCCTCGTGAGTTCAGTTTCAAACGAACAGTAATCAGTCATGGTTGGTGCGAACTGCTTCCGTTTCAGGTCGATCGACAGAAGTGGCGGTTAACGCGCACATTAGATCTAAAAGAATCTCAGCCCGTGACCGTCACCATCACTGCGACTAAACGAGCTTTACGAATTACCCCATCTCGACGCTTAAGTCAGGCCGCCACCAAAAAGGTTATCAGCGATGTTCGCCACATGCTGAGGCTTGACGACGACATCGGCGAGTTTTATCGCCTGCTGACCGAGGATAGCGATTTCAATTGGATCGCCACGCAAGGAGCGGGACGCATGCTGCGCTCTCCGACTGTGTTCGAGGATTTAGTAAAAATGATTTGCACGACTAATTGTTCCTGGGCTCTCACCGAAAAAATGGTTACTGGATTGGTGGAAAATCTCGGGCGCGAATCTAATGCTCGGCTCCGCACTTTCCCGACGCCCGAAGCCATGTCCCTGATGCCCGTTCATTTTTATATAAACGAAGTCCGCGCCGGCTATCGTAGTGCTTATTTGAAAGAGCTGGCGGATCGGGTCGCTTCTGGTGATCTTGATGTTGAAGCGTGGCTCAAAAGTCCTCTCACTACAGCGGACTTAATAAAAGAAATGAGAGGAGTGATGGGAGTAGGACCATACGCTGCGGAAAATCTTTTGAAACTACTTGGTCGCTATGATGGTCTCGCGCTGGACTCCTGGACACGAGCAAAATTTTTTGCTGTACGAAATAATGGACGCAAGGCAACCGACAAGAAGATCGCACGCTACTACTCACGCTTTAAGGAGTGGCGCGGTCTTGCCCTATGGTGCGACATGACGCGCGATTGGCTGGATGGAGACAAGTCTCCATGACCGAAGCGGCGATTGGTCCACTGGAGCGTCGTTACGCTATGCGCTGTATGATCGCCAGGGCGTGGGGTTGACAACCTTACTGACAATCCGCGAATCTAATCGCAACACGCCACCCCCCCCGGCGAGTTGTAAGACTTTCGGTATTGCCTATGAAAAGAATTACCCTCGCCTCATTTTTACTTGTCCTTTCGAGCGCAGTAGCACCCGCTCAGGCGCAAACTCAAAACCCTTCGCACAACCCCGAAACAAGACCACGAACTACTTCGCCCGGGCCCGCCCAGGCGCAGCCATCTCCTGCGCAGCAGCCGCAACCTGTTCCACCCGCTTCCCAAAGCGTGGAACAGACGCCGTCCCCACAGGGTGTGCTCGAGGGAAAACAACCTCCGGCCCGGCCGTCAGTGGCCGGACCTGCGGCGACGACGCGACGGTGGGATCAACCGGCAACAAATTTGTCTCTAATGTCTCCGCCATTGATTCGCGCCCGAATCTCCGAAGCTGAGCGCCTCTTGAAATCGCGTCCCTTGCAAACTGCGATGACATCGCCGTCAATTGATTTCGTTACCCTCGCAGCTCTGGATCGCAATACAGGTCGCATTCATTTAATAAATCTTTATAAAGATACCTTCCTGACCAAAGGGGCGGAACTGACGATGACGAGTTCATTGGGCACTCCTTTGAGCGTTCGCATCCTGCGAGCGAATGGCGTCAACACGGCGGTGGCAATTTTCGATAGCCAGGGACGTTCTCTCGTTCCCATGGTCGTTGAATTTCCCATTGAGAAGCGCGGCGTTTTTCGCGAGATGGCCTACTACACATCAGCCCATCCGGCTTTGCTTTCGCCCGACTTGTCACGGGCCGGGCGCGCATATGTGCACAGAATGATGGATCTGGCGGTTAGGCGCTTGCGCGAGAAGGGAACGTTTATGTCTCCGCAGATCGTCACCGTGGCCGAACGTCTTTGTCTCGTGGAACATGTGGACCACGATCGCTTTCGTCTGGAAAACCGGCTCGCACTCTTTGATGAAATCTATTCGCTTTACGCTCTTAATGAGTCGAACACTTATCGTTACTCAGTGAGCTTTGCAGGCGCCGGAGGAATGGTGCAGATGATTCCCTGGGCGTACAACCTCGTGAGGCAACGTCATCCCGGAGTAGGTCTCACCCCGGACTTCGTTGTGGGTATGCGTAATCACGCCAACGCGCTTCAGGCAATGCTCCTCTACATGCAGGACACGTGGAACGACCTGGTAGCGAACGAAGACGTGCAGTATGCACTGAGTGCGAAGCTGGCTACTCAAACGGAGTTGCTTGCCGCGGGGTACAATTCCAATGCTGCTCGTCTCCCGCTTTACATCAGGCGGGGTGGCGCGGCCTGGCGGACGCTGATTCCGCGCGAGACCCAGATTTATCTTCAAATCTATAAGACGTTGGAAGCGCTTGCTCCGCAACCGCAACGCACGGGTATGATGGCCCGTGAGCCAAATTGAGTACCAGCGCCGCTGCCCACGCTAGCGACTCGTTCTAGTGAGTTTCGATTTTACAAATGTCTCCTGGTAGTTCCGGACCTGTCCCTTCACGTTTCATCGTAGTTGTCTGTTGGATAACGTGAATCTCTACAAAATTACTCTGCCTACTGAAAGGGCAACATGAAAAATCAGATTCCCGCATACTCAGTTCGACTTCGCCTACTCGTTTTCAGTATCTCGGTGCTATTAGCCTCCGTTTGTATTGTGGCGTCGGCCCAATCAGCACTTATGCCGTCCAGTACTCAAACCGCAACTGCGGAAAAAACGGTCGAGCAAACGCGCAAGAATATTCAAGTGCTCCGTGGACTTCCGGAATCGCAACTGTTTACCCTCATGAACTTCATTGGAGATTCGCTTGGGGTTCAGTGTGCCTATTGTCATGTGAAAAATGGAAAAGACCCGAAGACGGGTTTCGATAACTGGATCTGGGAAAGTGATGACAAGCCTGAGAAACAAACCGCGCGACGGATGATGCAGATGGTTTTGGGCCTAAACAAAAGCAACGGCGCTGATTTTAGCGGCAATGCCGTTACCTGTTATACCTGCCATCGCGGCCATACTGAGCCGGTTGGCGCCCCTCCGTTGCCTTTGACCACTTCCGCTCACGAGCCGGCTGGCGCGGGGGCTAAGGCGAGTCCGGGACCAGTGCCGACTGCCGAGCAAGTCTTGAGCAAATATGTTACGGCGGTAGGCGGCGAGCCAGCCGCAGCGAAGTTGAATACCCGCTCAATGAAAGGGACGGTCGAGGCGTCACAAGGCCGATCATTTCCCGTAGTGATCACTACAAAGGGCACCGACAAGTACATGGTTACGATTACTACACCGCAGGGGGCCGTTTATCAGGGCCTGGATGGACCAACGGGTTGGACCAAGAATAACCGTGGAGTGTTTCCGCTGAACCCCGGCCAGCTAGCCCAAATCAAGACTGCCGCTGAGAACTCGCAGGTTATAAAGGTAAAAGCACCATTCACGAAGTACCGGATCGCGGGAACAGAGAAGATCGGCGATCACGACACGCATGTAACAGCGCGGACCCTGGACGATGGCAGAATCGAAAGGCTGTTTTTTGATCAGCAAACGGGACTGCTGCTGCGAAAAGTTTTGATCACAAACACGTTGCTGGCGCCTATTCCCGAGCAGATCGACTTTGATGACTACCGAGAAGTGGACGGCGTCAAACTGCCCTTTATTATCCGCCTCTCAAATGTCGATACATTTTTCAGCTCCACGCGCCGCATAACCGAAATCAAACACAACATTTCTCTTGACGATGCGATATTCAACATGCCGCCACCCGCGGCGCAACCATCGCCAAGCCCGTAAGTATTTTTGTTCGACCATATAGTTTAATAACTCCGAAGTCGTCGAGTCTCAGGCAAAACGTGCCGGTGGATGAAACGAAACTCAACAAGCCGGCAGCTTCGCCGTCACCGGCGTCGAGCCATTGCTGCTTCGACGATGCTAATCAGCGGAAGTTATGAACGGGCGCGAATCTCCTCAAAAACAATATTGGGCGTATTGGATGCCAACACTCCGAAATCCGCTCCCGCCCGCGCAAGCTTCTCAACTGCATTAACCAGATAGTCGGTGACGGCGGCTAATTGACCAGCCGCGATCAGCTCGAGCATTTTCTTCAATCGATGCTGGTAATTATTATTGAGGGATAGCTGCCGTTCTGTTTTTGCTCGCGATAGGAACCCATCAGCAAACGGTAATATTCAATGGTCGACCCCGGACCAATACCGCCTATGATGTCCACAGCCTCCATCTTTTGAAGTCTCGGATATCCTCGGGGACTGATACTCTTGGATGAAATCTTCTGCGCATTACTTCCTGAGCAAGGAAAAAAGTATTAAGCCACTAACTGCAACAGACATCACGCCCGCAACCACAAACTCCCAGGATCTCTCGACCGACACGCGCGCTAACATTCTCATCCCATGTTTTGGGTACGTTAAGTAGATGAGGCTCTTGACCAACAGGCCCCACCCGATCAGGGTTAAGATCAGGGGGAATCCGTGCCACACGTTATGAAAGGAAACAATGACGGCGCCCATCGGAAAATGAAGTAGGCCATTGAGAAAACTACCTACCTCCTTCTTTTCACGCAGCATGATGAAAAACTCCGCCCAGACACGGGGTTGAATGATATGAGATAGGCCCGTCACCAAAAAACATATAACGGCAAGCATTTCTATTGAGGTTTCCATACGCTACTACTTTGGGATCCAGCAGGCTCCGGCTCGATTGAGAAATGAAATTCCCAGGGTTATTCGGAAGTTCTGCCGAAGAGCACGTTAATCCAGTAGAAAGCTACCGTGCCGCTGCCAATAACCGCGCAGGTCGCTACTGTGCGCCAGAGTATGTCGGTGCCCGCAAACTGCCAAATTGCGAGGAGCGACGCAAGAACCGCCACGAGGATGCACGCGCTGGTTATCCAGAACGAAATACTTCTGACCATGCCGGGGTTAAGGAAGCCACGTCGTGGTTGGCGCTGTTGAGAGGTTTGCAATTTATTCTCTATCGCTGATTAACAGGTTAGGTGTCAATTATGCTCACTGAACGCCGAAAATCAATCCTGAAAGCAATCTTGTGAAGCGCGCCTGCTAATTACGTTTTGAGAAAGGCGGGCCCGAGGACATGGATCACAATATCTGCCGAAAAGTGCGCTACCATCGCCGCCTCCAGACCTTTCGTCCAGTAGAGGTAGCCAAATACGAGCGCCGCTATGCCGTTGAGGACTAAAGCCGCTACAACCACAATTGGAGTAATTGGCATAACCATTGACGCAGACGGCAAATGCCCTAATCCAAAAATAATTGCCACAATAAAATTTGCTGCCCATAAAACCCCTGTGCCCGGTAGACCATCCACTCCTCGCCAAACTTTCCCTAGCAGCCAGGCGAGTAAAGAAAGAAGAAACAAACGCATCAATAACTCTTCCACAATACCGCCATAAAATGATGCCAGGACTCTTTTCCAGAGCGAGATATTTGCTTCTGCTATAAGTGGGATGGCAGGGATATGCGACAGAAAGACAAACTTTATTAATAAGAAGAGAAGGACTCCTACTGCCAGGCCCACCACGATGGCCGGCGGGAGAATCAGCCGCAACCGATGGCCAACGCTCTCGCCAGACAGCCAGCTCTCGAGGATTGGAACCGGGAGCCCTACCTTGCGCGCTAGAAGTAAGCCTAGCCCTACGGCAAGAGCCAGCAGGATCGCACTCTGCAGAAACTGAAAAACCAAAAGGACGGGCAGCGGCAGTGGTAAAGGCGTCTTTGCCAATAATGGTCCGAGCAGAGCAAGCAACAAAGGCATGACAGCAAGCACACCAAACAGGCCTGCTCCTAAAAGAATCCAGAATACTTTCCAGGGGTAGTTCTGGCGGGGCGCCGATGCTGTGACTCTGTCTGCTGGATTTTCCATGCTCGGCCTCAGTTAGAGTTCGCTGTTCTCTACAATCTTTTGAAATCTCAAGGCGTCTTCTGTCATCTGAATATTATTGAAGAAGACATACGAGTGCTCGCTTTTTGATGAACTGGTTGGCAAAAGTGCAGCCAACTCCTCCAACTCAGCTTCCTCGTACTTGTATCGCCAGCCACCTCTGCCATGTAAACGGAAATAACAGCGTTCCGGAGTTGCGGACTTTCCGGTGAAAGGATCCACCACGTGCCACAGTTTGTAAGCCTTGCAAATCCTCTTCACGACTTCACCGTCCCAATCTCCACGAGGTTCCCAACAAAAATTAAGCCCTTCTTGATTGATGCTCGAAAAAAACCGCTCCAGATTCGAGATGTGCTCTTTCGTCTGTTTGAAACTACCCGGAGACTGAAACAAAATCGTCTTTGCCTGCAAAGCCTCGGCACAGGCAAACGTAACCTCCCATGCCTCCTTCACCAGAGGGGTTGATTTGAAATACCCAGCGTCCAGCTTTTCTGTCTCGGATAGCTTCCTCTTCAAGCGTCGATAGGTAGGACTTTTAGTTTCATGCGTGATCAGCTGCCAGGCTTTCAAAACAAATTCAAATTCAGGAGGGACATCTTTTCGCCAGCGTTGGAGCGTCGAGATGCGCGGCGGTTGATAAAATGTATGTTGCACTTCAACACAGGGAAAAAGGTTCGCATACTTATCTCTTGAAATACCAAATCCCGACGTGCCCACACGTACCTTGCTCTTCATTTACCCATCTCGAGCTTTCACCCTTCGAGCGTTGCATTCATCGAGATCTTCGCACTTAATGCTTTCGAAACCGGGCAGCCCGACTTGGCATTGTTAGCTGCTTTTTCAAACGCTTGCTGGTCTGCACCCGGCACTTTTGCTTTTACCTCCAGATGAACAGAAGTAATTGCAAACCCGGCATCTGTCTTGTCCAGTGTGACACTTGCCGTTGTACGGATGCTCTTCGGTATGAGGCCCCCTTGCGCTAGTTGGCCCGATAGCGCCATTGAAAAACAACCCGCATGTGCCGCCGCAATTAATTCTTCAGGATTCGTACCTTTTCCTTCCTCAAACCGGGTGCTGAAGGAATACTGCGTTTCGGAAAGAACATCACTGTCAGTAGAGATTGTTCCTTTTCCATCCTTGAGACCGCCTTTCCAGACTGCTGATGCATTTCGTTTCATGTGACCCCCTGTATCGAGTGTAATTGTCGGTGTGAAATTAAGTCCGTTCTTTCAACGCCGGAGTAATAAGAATGTTGTGCTTCGCCGCGCCTCCCCTCAGGCGCCTGCTATCGTCGCTCCGTGTTCGAGGAGAAGGTTCCTCAAGATAAACAAGCTTTAGTCCAACCTCACCGTGATCATCTCTATGCGAATCAAGGATCTGTTTCCATTTTGCGAAGTCCGCAACTCAGTTGCGACAAAGCATGTAAGTAATGACCCTGTTGCCCTCGGTGTGAGTGAATAACTTTTTCTTGTCAATTAGCCCTCGAATAATACTCGGATTTACAGGCGTTAAACGCATTAATTTGGTATCAACAGCTTGTTAGCCATGCTCACGAGCGATGCGAAGCATTGCACCTAAACTAAGCTCAACGTCCTCGTCCGTGGTGGCCCAGGACGAGACGCTAATTCGCATGGCCGTGTGTCCCTGCCAGACAGTGCCTCCACACCAACAAGTCCCTTCTGTTTGGACCTCCGAGATTACGCGATTGGTCATTTGCGCATCTCCGAAGGCGACCAACACCTGATTAAGAACCACTTCATTGAGGACCTTGTATCCAGCCGCTTCCAGACCTGCGGCGAAGCGTCTTGCTTGTCGGCAGTTTCGTTCTATTAACTCGGCTATACCTTTGCGGCCAAGCGAAAGTAAGGCCGCCCACACTTCCACACCTCGTGCGCGCCTTGAAAGTTCGGGCGTAAAGTCTGATGGGTTTCGAAACAAACTCGTAGGAAGATAGTCGGCCGTGATGGCCATTGCTGCCCTGAGGGCCTCAGCATCCCGCACTAGAGCCAGGCCGCTGTCATATGGAACGTTGAGCCATTTATGAAAATCTGTCGCCCATGAATCCGCATTAGCCAGGCCGGTGGTGAGATGCGCTGTTGACTGGGAGGTCGTTGCCCATAGCCCAAACGCCCCATCGACATGCACCCAGGCGCCGGCTTCATGCGCACGCTCACAGAGTGCCTCAAAAGGATCGAAGGCCCCCGTGTTCACATTGCCGGCCTGGACGCACACAATCGTTGGACCCGTCAACTGCGGCAGAGTGTCCGCCCGCATCCGGCCGTGGGAGTCCACCGGTATTCTAATAACCCTATTGCGACCCAATCCTAGAAGCCCCAACGACTTGAACAGCGTTGGATGTGCTTCCTCTCCAACCACAACCGTAATCGCTGGCGCGCCAAACAACCCGTCGGCTTCAACGTTCCAACCCGTCCGCTCCAGGAGCGCATGTCGCGCCGCGGCCAACGCGGAAAAGTTGGCCATCGTCGCTCCAGTGACAAAAGCTCCACCACACTCCGACGGCAGCTTGAAAAGATCGAGCAACCAGTTAAGGGCGATTTGTTCAAGGCTAGCGGTGGCGGGAGTAGGAGTATGCAAGCCGGTGTTTTGGTCCCAGGCACTGGCAAGCCAGTTGGCTGCCAACGTTGCTGGTAGCGAGCCTCCAATGACAAAACCGAAGAAGCGAGGCCCGGCCATCGCCATCGTCGCAGGTGAGCAAGTTTCGTCGAGCAACTTGATTACCGTTTGAGCGGGCGTCGGCTCTTCAGTTAAAGGTTCATCCAGTGTTGCGAGCCGAGAAACTTCTTCGGCAGATGGCTCGACCCTTCTGGTTCCAAGGCCGTCAAGATATGAAATGGCGCGTTGAGCGGTTTCCTCTAAGAGTTCTCTCATTAGTATCTCCCGAGTTCAAGCAGTGGTGAGGTGGTCTTCGCGCACTTCATGGAGCCTGTAGCTGCTCATTGTGAACCGCTGCTGGTGCTACGCGACTCTCTCCGACTTTTCATGTATCGCCTCATTACTTCCATACGTTCCTGGGCGTCGGGAATACGCAGTACTACTGGCTCGAGATGCCTCAAAGATAGGTAAGGCGGGCCACCTGGAATAGCCCGAAGCTCTGAGATGAATGGGCTAAGCTTGGCATACACAGCAACGTGCTCTGTGTTTATGGCGTTGAACATCTCACCATCGATCGCACCGAAGATCACGAACGCCGCCGCCATGTCCCAGTAAGAAGCAACCATCCGAAAATCTGTGCTATGGTCGCTGCTGAGAACATTTAGAATATCCTGCGTCCTTTCTGGGAAGAAGCTTGTGGCAAACCAGTCGCGCGCCTTGCGCATGGCGCCCTCGCTCCGCAACTCATACAATTTTAGTATCCCCATCATGCTCTCGTGTTCGGTGCTCATTGAGGCATTCCTTTCTGCAAGTTAAGTTGCTCACTACTTTTGGTTGCTTAAGAGTACAAGCAGGACAAACTGATTAGCTGGAAATTATTTGGTGTTAGAACATGCAAATTATTTTGCCGCCGCGTGACAGATAATAGAGCCATGTACCTTATTCAGCTACTGTCGCCTCTCCGTGATAATAGAAGGACGCCTTTCTCTCGCTTTGATTTCGACACCGTGCGCCGCGATCTGACCGAGCGTTTCGGGGGTGTTACAGCCTTCCTGCAATCCCGGGGCGACGGATTATGGAAACAAGACCACGACGATGTAAGCCGGGACGACGTGTGATATCGAGGTGATGAACAGAAAAATTGGACGAACCTGGTGGGCCCAGTATCGAGAGGGTTTGCGAAAAAGGTTTCGACAGGAGGAGCTGTCGATCAGGGCGCTAAATGTAACGAGATTCTGAACGCTCAATTGCGGCCGGGAGAAGTTTCTCGATGCCGCAGAATCGTTTTCGATGGACGTTCCCTGGCTTAAATCTTATCGCGGGAATAGCCGGTAGCAGCCGGCAGCAACACGGCAAGTGCCAGGCAAATCACGGCAAGCCCCAGCGCCGTACCAGCACGCACAACATCAAGAATGGCAAAGACGGCGAGCACCAGAGCAATGACCGCCAGAATTGCGGCTATCGGCGAACTTCTCATTTTGCTTCCCCCCAAGAGACTCGTTACTAATTTTGGAAGTCATTTTACCATGAATTCAAAGCTCACCTCTGAAGTTTTGGAAGTCATCTGACTTGATGCCAAAGTTAGCTCAGCGATGAGTTCAACAACCTAATATACACCGTGCCTTCAGAGGTTTTGCCGCCCGCGCAGCTTGACGGGGTGGGATGACGAGTCTGCCTCAACGCTTCAACTGGATGAGAACAAAACCACTGGATCATCAGTCAAACTGAGAAACCATCTTCCAGAATGACCAATTGGTGAACTCCTGTCCCGCCCCAACCCTTAGTGGATGCCTGCAACGTCGGGGAAACCCTTTATTTTTATGTTCATAGCCGGTGGCACGGAAATTGGTATCTGCCTGGTAGCCCGGTTGCCTCACGCTTACACGGGTGCTCTTCCTAAATTAACGGGGGTAATAAAAAATGAGTGCGATAAGCCATGCAAGAACTAACAAGGCCAGTGTGCAAAAAACGCCGCTGCATTTACCTCAGAGTCCCGAAATCTTTGACCTGACCGGTCCAGACAGAAATCAACTTCAGCTGCAAAAGCAAGTTGATTTGATCATTAAGGGCATTAAGGGTTCGAGTATGGCGGAGGCGATTCAGCACGTCTTCATTAATCTTTCTCGCCTGCGCGATATTTTGCACATAGTAGAGATTAACGTTGACGAGGGCGGCTCACTTCCGGTGACGCTGGCTGCCTTCTCCCTGGTCGATAACGAGTCGAAGTCTCTGGTCCGCTTCATCGAAAGGCACACGTCAAAGATAAAGAGCATCAAAGGGCCATTACGCCATGCCCTGGACGGTACGAGCTTCGCCCTGCGTCACGAGCTGAAGAGAGTCTTCGGCCATGACCTCGCGGCAATCAATACAGAGTTTCCGGCTGACGAGGTTAGACCGACCATCATGAGGGCGCACGGACTTTTGAGTAACTGCTTCGATCAGTCAATTCTCACTCTCGTCCGAGTGTTCGACCCCTCAGTCAGCGGTCAGATCCTTTTCTATGATTTCAGGAATAGGTTGGAACAGTCGACCGTGCTACTCAAAGATTTGTCCTCGCTGATGCACCTGACTCAGCAGGCCGAGGAGCGCCAGGATCCAGAAACGAGCAGCTTACTAATACGGAATTTGAGAGAGTTCTGCGATGGTACGATGCACTCGCTCATGTATAAAGACTGGGACGAGTTTGAGGATATCGCGAGAGAGGTAACCTCCAGCTATGGCTCCGCAAGACACACCTTCATTCTCCACTGCTTCGCCACTTATCTGGATGCGCTCATAAATCAGGTTGGGATGCGTGGAGTGCTTAATCAGCAATCCCCTGCCCGGCGACAACGGAAGTCTGCGAAGAAGTCGCCACGGAAGCTTGCAATCAAACCGCGACGCCGGCGTCGTTAATGTTTGCGCCGCTCAACAGGCTCATTAAAATTCCATAGGCAAACAAAGCCCGGACGTTAAATGCAACGTCTGGGCTTCTTCTTGTGACTTCGTTTTTGGCCGGGCGAATTTATCTACTCGGGACCTCAGCCAGCATATACGCTCTTGCGTAGGTGATCGTACTCATGACATCCCGTTGTCGCAATCAACTGGCGCGTTTCGCGCCAACGCGGATAGGATTGCGTTCATGAACGACGCCACTTCTGCTCAACTATCGGCCATCGCGAGGTTTCGTACGATGCACGCGTCAGGGTGCTTCGTTCTTCCTAACCCGTGGGACAAAGGAACCTCTGTATATCTGCGGCACTTGGGCTATGAGGCCCTTGCAACGACCTCAGCCGGCTTCGCCTTTGCGCGAGGATTGCCCGATACGGTTTCGGCGATAACCCGGGACGACATGCTCGCACACATTCGGGAAGTAGTAGCAGCAACGCCGCTGCCCGTCAATGCCGACTTCCAGACCGGGTATGCGGACGATCCCGAAGGTGTGGCCACAAACGTAGCCCTCTGTATTGCTACGGGTGTTGCTGGCCTTTCAATTGAGGATGCAACTGGGCACGACAGTACACCCCTCTACGAATTACACCTGGGAGTCGAGCGGATCAGGGCAGCCCGGAGCGCGATCAATGAGTCAGGGTTTCCGGTAATACTTACGGGTCGTTGTGAAGCCTGGCTTGTTAGACAACCTGATCCTCTCCGCGTAGCCCTTAACCGGCTCGTCGCATACGCCGAAGCAGGGGCCGATTGTCTTTACGCTCCCGGCGTTTCTGAACCCGATGAGATCGCAGCGATCGTAAAGGCAGTCTCTCCGAAGCCAGTCAACGTATTAGTATCCAAACCCAACCCTGCAATGTCGGTTTCCCGACTCGCCGGGCTTGGCGTTCGACGCGTTTCAGTTGGCTCCGCACTGGCGCTGGTCGCATGGGGAGCTTTCATCCGCGCGGCGGAAAGCATCGCAGCGACGGGCTCATTCGATGCCTTCGCGGACGCGGCTCCCTACAGCGAGCTCAATACCCTCTTCCGTAATCGAGGGTAACGAAAGTGATGGCGGTGAGAAGAGCGGAAGTCCCGTCCGAGGGCCGTCACTAACAGGCAATGATAGTTAGCTCTTCTTCAAAAAAGTAATGCTGCCTCTGACACTCACCTGAGACGACACCCCACACTGTAACTCCAACCTTTAGCTCGCCTGGGGGAAGATTGAGCGCAGGATTGACCGTTTCACTCAATGGTGTCATCGCCGCTGTTGTAGCACGCCGTCCAGTTAGTTACAGTGACAAGCTCATTACCTCTAGCCTTTACAAGCTTCGGTTCATTCGCAGCCATAATAGGTTCTCCTTTTCGTCGCTTTGCTTTTGGACAGAGAGTTTTAAAGAGTTCCTCTGCAGATATCTGCGGCGTTAGTTGCTGGAGGAAGCGGCCAATAATACGCCCTCCGTCCAGCTGAGCTAGTGCGTGGAGTTGTCCCCCGCTTCTCTTGCTCGTTTTGCACTACTGCCCAGGTCAGTATCGCCAACTTGTCAAATCGGCCCCGGCTGGTGCGCTCTTTAAAATACGTTCGACAATCCTGGGAGCGAAGAACTGGTGATACCGAAGACGTGAGATTGCGTTGGGCCGTGTGTGATCGCCGTTCCAGCAGTGTTCGGAGCGCGGCTCATAATCCACTTCGCCGGCGTAGTGAGGATCCTTCGTGCTCTTCAGAAAATTTTCGACTAGATAAACTGCATCGTTGAGAAAATAGTTGTCGGCTTCGCCCACGTAGATGTGAATCTTTCCTTCGAGTTTTGGCCCAAGTTTCTTCCAGTCGCGCCGGAGGATGTAACCAAGGTCATAGTGTTCGCGCCAGTATTCCGCCACAGGGCGATCGATCTTCCCGGTCGACTTGTCCCAGATTGGTCTAGGATAACCATTATTCCCGACAGGGGAATACACGGCCTGCCAAATATCGAACTGCCCTCCCGAACGACTGTTTGTGCCGAGCGCAAGCTCCATGTAGTTCATTTCCTCGATGGTCGCGGCAAGTTCACCCAAATAGTTTCGCTTGCCGGGCCGCGGCGTGTGTTTCCAGGGCGCTTCCGCAAAGTAAGCATTTTGATGCTCGTAGATATTGATAACTGTATAAGCACGAAAATCTATCGGGTCGGGGCAAGCGGCCCAGCTCCCATTGTATTCGTCTGGATAAAAGATTTGCGCCGCAAGCGCCTCCCAACCTCCGGTCGAGCCGCCATACATGAACCGCGCCCACCCTTTGCCCAGGCCGCGAAACTGTTTCTCAATAAAGGGTACCAGTTCGTAAGTGATCGCATCGCCGTAAGGACCGAGGTTTGCAGAGTTCACGGCGTAGGAATCGTCGTAATAGGGGTTCGCATGCTGAATCTCGATGATTATCATGCGGGGAAAGTTTGCACCGGTCCATTCCTGATAAAACTTGTAGGCATGCTCCTGCTGGATCTTGTTGTAGCCTTCCAGACGAAACCGTTCGCTATAAACGGGCTTCAGTGTGGGATCGGGAGGCGTCTCCCGAAACCCGCCGAAATCGGCAGGGAAATGACCGTGAAAAATTACCAGGGGATAGTGGGCATTGGGATGATTATCAAAACCCTCAGGCAATAGAACATTCGCCCCGAGGTACATGGGCCGTCCCCAGAAGTTACTGAGCAACTTGCTCTCTATCTTTACGTGCTTGATGTATTTTGTGTCTTTGGGCGGCTCGATTGGTGGAATGATTTTGCCGAGTGTTAACTTGATCGTTCTTTGGTCGTTCGCTCGGACTGTTATCTTTTGCGGTGTGCTGTAGAAATTTCCCGGCGCGCGGTTCCATTGCTGACCCTCGCCGCGGTCCATTGGTAGCTTGACCGTGTGGCCGTCGGCGCGATGGAAAATTTCGTAACGGTGAAGCATCGCCTGTATCCAATAATCCCCAGGCTTGAGAGTGGAAAGAGATCGCTGGGGATAACCAAAGGCATTTGAGTCAACGATAGCTTCCTGACTCGGCTTCAAAGCCTCAACATCGAGCCCAAAAACCTGTTGCGTGTTGAGATCTTCGCTGATTTGGAAGCGCGGCTCTTGGGAATTATCAGTAGAGACAAGCAAAAGGATTCGCCCGTGGAGTGGCTCTTTGCTATGTGTCTCAGGAAAGGAAATGGCGAAACGCAGGCCCGGCCCGGGTTGGCTTTTCAATGCCGCGATTTCTGAGTAGAGCAGAGACGGAAGAAGAACCGATATAAGCAGAAATAGCCGTAATTGAGTTTTTGACTTCATTGAGCTTTCTCCTCGCCGCGCGAGTTTTAGAATTGTGTACGATCACTACATTTTCTCTCGGGATAATGAATAACACGCGCTACACTCAGCGTGGAGGTAACACGGATGTCGTAGCCGACAAATAGGAATTGAAACAGCACCTCAAATACTTATTCGCTAAATTGCAAGCGGCCTGCGGGTTGAGCCACCGCTTCTTCCTCAGATGGCAACGTAGGCGATTCCTGCAGCCTGCCGTCGGCATACTGAAGTTTGTAAAGCCGCCAATACAGTCCGTGTTGCGCAAGCAGCTGCTGATGATTACCTTGCTCGCGAATCTCACCATGATGAAGGACGATAATTTGATCCGCGCGCTGGATGGTTGATAGCCGGTGAGCAACGACGATAGAGGTGCGATTGCGCATGACGCGCTCGATTGCTTGCTGGATCAATTGCTCAGTTTCTGTGTCAATAGAGCTTGTAGCTTCATCCAGGATTAATAGGGCCGGATCAAATGCCAGCGAGCGCGCAAACGAGATCAACTGCTTTTGGCCCACAGAAAGGCCGGCGCCGCGCTCTTTAACCTCCGCGTTGTAGTCTCCTTTGAGCCTTTTTATGAACTGTTCTGCATGAACCTCCTGGGCCGCCCATCTAACTCGCTCCTCAGTAATATCGCTTCTCCCGAGACGGATATTCCCTGCCACAGTTCCGCTGAAAAGAAATATTTCCTGTAACACCACCGCAAAGTTTTCCCTGAGGGATTTTAGGTCCCACGAGCGCAGATCGACGCCGTCGAGAAGGATCCTGCCGCGCTGAACATCGTAGAAGCGCATCAGCAGATTTGTAATCGTTGACTTGCCGGACCCAGTATGGCCCACCAACGCGAATGACTGTCCCGGTTCGACCTTAAAGGAAACATCTTTGAGAACCCAGTCTTGGCCCTTATAGGCAAAGTAAACGTTTTCAAATTCAATGTGGCCGACAGCACGTCCGGACTTTGCAGGCTTCGCCGGGGAAGTAATCGCTATGGGAAGATCGAGCGTCTTGAAGATCCGATGCGACGCTACCACAGCGGCCTGCAGTACGTTGTACTTGTCGGAGATATCGCGTATCGGTTGAAATAGAAAACTCGAATATTGAATAAAGGCCACAAGCGCACCCAGCGTGAGCACGGTATGTCCGGGGGTGTTTTGCATCACACGATAGCCGCCATACCAGATGATTAGTGCGATGCCCACGGCTCCAATAAAGTCAACAAGCGGGAAGAAAACTGCATAGTAAAAGATGGTGTCAATGTTAGCTTTGCGGTAATCCGCGTTGATCTCGCGAAACTTCCGAACCGACTTTGCTTCAGCATTAAAGATTTGAACAGTTTGCGCACCGGCAAAATGTTCCTGAAGAAACGAGTTGATTCGCGCAATGCGAGTTCTCACCATGTCGTAACCTTTTCGCGCGCCTTTGCGAAACCATGTTGTAGCGGCCCACAACATCGGCACGGTCAGCAAGGTGAAAAGAGTGAGGCGCACGTCCATCCATAACATCACTCCGATGATCGCGAAAATCATTACCAGATCGCCTAGAAGATCTGTGATTCCTGCCGTGAAGAGCTCGTTCAGCGAGTCTACGTCGTTAGTGAGACGTGTCATGATACGGCCCACCGGATTGCGATCGTAGTAAGCCACTTCCTGGTGCTGCAGCTTATCGTAAAGCTCCCGGCGCATATCAAACATCACGTATTGGCCGACGGTGTTGAGCAGTAGCGCCTGAAAATAAGAAAACACGAGGCGCAGGACTTGTACGGCCACGTATAGACCGACCAGCAACTCAAGGCCTGAGTATTGACGGGGCAGGATGAACCAGTCGATCGCGTATTCAGTAAATTTTGGCTGAAGAATTCCCAGCAGATTCAGCGCGAAAGTCAAAACGAGGGCTGGGATCAGCAGGCGGAGGTACGGGCGCAAATATCGGAGCAACCTGCGGGCAATCTGGAAATCATAAGTCTTACCAATTGCCTCTTCTTCGTGAAATTCTCTTACCGCTGTGGACATGTGTTCTCTAGATTAACTGCGTTCTATTCCCCCAAAGCTTGCCTGTAACTCGCTGATTCCAAATCGCGGCGTCGAGGAAAATGGAGCAGGAGCCCACCGAATGCGAACGCCATTAGAAGGAAGTAGTAGCGATCATGCGCGATGAGAAGGTCGAGCAATCCGAGGAGAGCAGCCGCTTCGCAAAAGGCTGCGGCCAGGATAAAAGCGGTCTTGACGCGACCAACTTGCTGTGTCTCCACTGATCGAGACAGAAAATTCTTCTTTACCGCAAATGAGACAACTACCAGGAATGCGCCGGCAGCACTGAACAGAATCGTAAGTGATTTATTCTCCCGTCCTTCATACCCTGGCAACAGTAGTGAGATAAAGAAATAGATAACAATTGTGGATAGAGACGCAATCCAAAGAATTAGTAAAGTGCGATTTTGGGTGTCGACACTGACTTGATTGTTTTGTTTACCTGACACCTTAGTTTGCTCCATTAAGTAAGGGCCAACTCTTCCTCAAGCAGTTGACGCTCATATAAATCGGCATACTCGCCCCCGCTGGCGAGCAGTTCATGATGGGTACCTTGCTCGATTATTCGCCCCTCATCGAGTACGCAAATCAGGTCGGCGTCGCGAACCGTCGAAATGCGATGGGAAACGATCAAGCTCGTTCTTCCGCGCATTACGCTCCGCAGTTTCCCCAGAATCTTTTCTTCGGTATAGGTATCAACTGAAGACAAAGCATCGTCAAGAATCAGGATTTTTGGCTCTCGCAGTATCGCTCGAGCAATTGCCGTCCGCTGTTTTTGACCGCCGGAAAGCGTAAGACCGCGCTCGCCCACGAGGGTATCAAAACCATCTGGGAAGCCCTCAATGTCTTCTGTCAAGCCCGCCACCTCAGCGGCCCGCTCGATTTGGCTTCGATCTGCCTTATCAACACCAAATGCTATGTTTTCGGCCAGCGTGTCGCTGAATAAAAAAGTTTCCTGAGGGACATAGCCAATGCTCGAACGCAATTGAGAGAGTGGGTAATCGCGAGTCGAAACGCTATCGACAAGCACGGTGTCTTCCGGCGCCTCAATAACTCGCGGAATTAGATTGATGAGTGTTGACTTACCGCTCCCGGTTCTTCCCACGAAAGCAACAGTGCGACCAGCGGGTATCACCAGGTCAATGTCTCTAAGCACGGGTTCGTTGTTTTGGTGATAACTAAAAGTAAGATTCCGAAATTCAATTTCACCGCTAATGGGCGGTTTTGGTTTCACATCCGGCGAATCCCCAATAGACGGCTCGATGGCAAGTATGGCATTCATCCGTTTCAAGCTTGCTGTGCCGCGCTGATACAGGTTAACGACATATCCCAAGGCGATGAGCGGCCAGATCAGGCGAAACAGATACATATTGAATACGGTGAACTCACCCACCGTAATTTCTCCTCGAATTGCCGCCGGTACCCCCGACCAGATAATCAGCACAAAACCCATTCCAATCAGAAACTGCATTAGAGGTCGCATTAATGCGTCTATTTTGACGAGACCCAAATTCTTTTCTGCGTATTGTCGGTTCAATTCATTAAACGCCGCGATCTCGGCATCTTCTTGTGCATAAGCCCGAACCACGCGGACGCCAGTGAAGTTTTCCTGAGCGCGCGCAGTAATCTGGGCGAAGAACTCCTGGATTTTTTCGAATCGGATGTGCACCTGTTGACCAAAAAACTTAACGGTTAGGGACACGAGCGGCATTGTCACGAACAAAAGCAGAGTCAGCCGCCAGTTGATTAGAAACATCAGCGGCAGAACAATAATCACGACGAATAGGGTTTGAAGCGAATACATGATCATTGGACCCGCCAGTTGCCTGACTGCCGCAAGATCATTGGTCGCTCGCGCCATTAAGTCGCCGATTCGATGTTCCTGGAAAAACGCCTGAGGCTGATCGACGAGGTGCGCGTAGAAATCCTGGCGAAGGTCGTATTCAACCTTGCGGGACATCCCGATCAGTATGCGACGCTGGAGAAAGAGAAATGTGCCACTAACAACGCTGGCGCCAAGTACTTTTAGCGCCGATGCCGTTACCCGGGACCATGAAACCTCGGCCCAGTTTGCATCGATAGCCCGGCCAACGATTATCGGAATATAAAGATTGAAAAGGACGCTGGCTAATATGCATATAATGCCAATCGTCAGCGAGACCTTGTAGGGAAGAAAGTAACGCCCGAATTTTCGTAGATCGTCCATGCGAGAAAAACAACAAAACTTCACAAACCTTCAGCTAAACAGCGAAGCGTTATGATGCTCGATTTTTCGTCTGGACGCCAGAAGGGAGAGCGAAATTCTTGTATAGAGGAGGGAAGAAGGCGGATCTAATAACCTATTAGGAAAAAGTAGAAGATGACTATTAACAAAAACTAGAGTCTTTGCATTGCGTCGATCAAGTTGACATCCCGCTCTCTATCGTCCACGGCAGTGAAATCAATCTCGCAGTTAACTTCGTCGGGAACGCTGACTCGATTACGCCCGGCCTCTTTAGAATTGTAGAGCGCTCGATCTGCTGCAACCACCAGGGTGTCTCTCGACGAGGCATGATTTGGAAAGGTTGCAACACCGAATGAACCGGTCACTTGACCAAATCCCGGAACTTCAGTCTCCTCGATTCGTTTCCGCAGACGCTCCGCGACGAGCATTGCGCCTTCTGTGCTTGCCTGCGGCAGGATTATTACAAACTCATCGCCGCCAAATCTCGCGGCCGTATCGACAGCTCGCAGTTCAGCGTGCAGGTTATCCGCAAGCATGCACAGCGCCACGTCACCAGCTTCGTGACCGGCCTGATCGTTAATGTGCTTGAAATTGTCCAGATCGAGCATGATTAATGAAAGCGGCTGGCGATTGCGAGTGGCGAAATGTAAATCACTCTCAAGCCGCATTTCGAACGAGCGGCGGTTGTAGCAACCTGTCAATCCATCCGTGAGAGCCTGCTGTTGCGATTGGGCATACAAGTGCGCGTGGTTAACAGCGACGGCAAGCTGATCGGCGACGGTGTGCACAAGCAACAACTCATTGTCTGCCCATACGCGCGACATATCATCAGAACGAACTAACAAGAGTCCAATAAGGTTCTCTTCATAAATAAGAGGCACTACGGCATCGGGAAGCACCGGCGTCGCCTGAGAGCTATCACCATCAACGACATAAGCCTGCGGTGACTCTGAAAGCCGGTTGCTAACTGAATCCACATCGCTTAGCAAGGATGCTTCCATCTCGTCTCCGATTACGTCAGGGCGCAAATAATACTTGGTCATCTGGCAGCCAACGAGAGCACCTTCAACTCTTACGGCGCAAGAGTGCACGTTCAGAGCACGTCCTACCTCGTCCGCAGCAGTTTGCAAAACGCTATCGAGCTTGAGCGAGTTTCTGATCACGGTAGCAAGCCGGTTAACAGCTATCTCACGCTCCGCTTGTTCCTGCAAAAGTCGCGCGAGTTTTGTAGTTACGCCCAAAGTCAGCTGAAGCGAGGTAGCTTTCGGCATTGAGGTGCGAACGGCTTTTGCAAAAGCGTTTGAGTGAAAGGGATGCTCGGCAGTGACGCGAGCCATCAAGTATTCCAGTGCTGAGTAAACAACGTCCGGCTCGAAGGTCCAGATGACAAGATCTCGGGAACTGTCTTCTTCGTCGGTATTGTGAACTGACGCAAGAAGTGCAGAGAAGCGGGCATCAGCGATCACCACAAACCGCTCAAAGTTGTCTCCCTGGTCTGTTCGCTCGAAAACAACAGATTTCGTGTTCTCTTTTCCTCTGCTGAGCACGAGGCTTGAGAGTGCATCCTGGGGACTTACCCAAAGAAAAAGGTTCTTGGCCGATTTATCGAGTTCTTTGATGCGGACACCGTCCCGAGCCGGTCTAATAGGAGAGGTAGGCAAGCTCTCGACTACCAAGGCACCGAGGTTATTCTCGAGCACGACATCCTCGAAGTAGCGATGCAGTTGGGCAATCGTCGAACCGGCGCAAGGCACAGGCATCAACTGTCTTGAGTGCTGCGCTAGAAGGGAGTGATAAAGGGAATACATTGGGGAAGGTTACTGGGACTTTTCAAGTTGTCTCTCTTGCAAGGGCGGGCACCTTTGGGAAGCGCAAGGAAGGTCAAACACATTTTACATCGATAAACACTGGGTGTCTACCAAATTGGGTTAAATTTACTGGCTCTCCTGGAGCTTAATGTAGGTGCTAAGTGCTGTAGCTGTTAGCTTTCCATCATCACCAAAGACGTCTGCCGAAACCCCGAATAGCCTCCGTCCGGCCCTTACAACTTTCGCGACGGCTTTTAGCCGCCCGCGTCGTGCCGGACGTAGGTAATTGATGGTGAGGTCGACGGTAGTAACTTTTTCTCCCGGTGAGAGCACCGAGATTATAGCGAAAGCGGTCGCTGTATCAATCAAGGAAGCGATAGCTCCTCCGTGAACCACGCCGTGGTTCTGCGTTAGTTCTTTTCGAACTTTAAGAACGAGAGTCGCGCATCCACTACTAATATCCTCCAGCTCGATACCTAATAGTCGAGCGAAGGGAACTGTGCTAACGGCCTTTTGAACTCTCAGTAGCTGAGCTGCCGTGAGCTTCTCGTCAATCATGAGCGGTAGCTCGCTTCGGCATTTGAGGGTTGCACGATGACGGCCGTGCCGTACGCCAGCACTTCAGTGACTCCAGTAGAAACCTCAGTCGCATCATAGCGTGCACCGACTATGGCGTTCGCTCCGATTTCAGTTGCATGCTGGATCATGATGTCAAAGGCATCCGCACGAGTTTGTTCACAAAGCTTTGTCCACACCGTGATGTTGCCGCCTACGATCGTTTGCAGGCCCGCGCCAATCGTTGCAAATATATTTCGCGAACGGACTACGATTCCGCGAACGATACCGAGGTTTTGTGTGATGCGGAAGTTTGGTCAAAGGCAGTAGTCACCATTTGATGTGAAACTGAAAAACGGGGTGGGCTAACTGCGTAGGGCGGTTTTTGATCAAGAGGATCTCTGTTCATCTGGTATCCTTTTGGAAGGTTTATTTGAGAATAGGGTGACTTCTTTTACTCGCGTCTTGCGATCGTTTTTTGTCTCTTCCGGAATCCAGAGATAATTTTGCAAGTCGCACCGTCCGCGCTGATTGAAGCTTAAACCTTCAGCTTCCAGCATCCGTTGCTGCTTGTCATAGGGGATAGCGATTCTGCCCGTAGAACATGCGCCCTGTGCATTGATTACTCTGTGCCAGGGTGTTCGATCATCAGAACCGTGCATTACAAAACCGACTGTTCTGGGTGTGTATCCTTCGCCGAGAATTTCGGCAAGTTGCCCATAAGTCATCACCCGTCCGCTGGGAATTGAACGAACGATGCGATAGACGCGTTCCCTGTAGTCCTTATCCGTTTTCGCCGCCATGGCATCTAGTCTTAGTAGTATTCTTTAATTTGGAATTCAGTTCAAAGTGCGCAGCACGGTGCGGGCTGGAGCGCCATCGCCTTTCCCGCCAGCAACTTTCAGCGGCAAACAGATCAACTCGTAAGATCCAGCCGCGACCTCTCGAAGATCCAAACCTTCCAGAATCACAACTCGGCTGGAAAGCAGAATGTGATGAGTCTCAAACTTTTCCGACTGGAATTTTTCTACCGAAAGGTAATCGATCCCAACGAGCTTGAGTCCTGATTCCACCAACCTTCTCGCGGCACCGTGGTCGATATAGGTGTAATCTGCGCGGAAGCCTTGCTCAGGATTATTCCAAAAATGGGAATTGCGTGTCTTGAAAAGAATTCTTTGGCAATTCTTGTCGCAGTTGGCGGCAACGAAGCCTTCGGTAATGACTTTGACGTCGTCCGGCACTTCCACAACCTCTGCCGCGCCAATAAGACTCTGAAGTGGCAGAGACTCCACTTTGCCTCCGCCTTCTATAAAATGTGCCGGAGCGTCGACATGAGTGCCGGAATGCAGACCGAAGTGCAAGAGGGAAACATTTGCGGCGTCGCCGTTAGCTAGCGTCAGCCACTCTTTGATCTCAATTCCCGGGTCACCAGGATAGGTTGGGGTTGCGGGGGATAGCGGAACGCTCACGTCGTAAATTTGCATCGAATAAGAATAATCTTTTTGTTCTTCTTGGCGGCATAGTAAATGTCGCTCTCGAACAGTGTCAACGTTCTACTAATGAAACTAAGTTAGGCTTGCGGTGTAAGCGATCCGTTCGTTAGCATCGCACGCAAAAGAATCGTCGGCAGGGGCGGAGCCGTTATTACTTCTAAAACTAAGCGCAAACCTCGATTAGCCGCGTCTAGTTATTTAAACACGGCTCCGCTGATCTGGAGTTTTATATATGGTTCACAAGAGAGTGAAGTCGAGCTGGTCGAAGCTGTGCCAGCGCGCTGCGCAGATTTGCTCGCGCTGGGTCAAGTTGACATTGCTTTGGTTCCGGCAATCGAATATCAGCGAATACCCAATCTCGAATTGGTGCCGCAGGTTTGCATTGCGTCACGCGAAAAAGTTCGCAGCGTAGTTCTGGCTACGAAACTGCACGAGCTAAAAGATATACGCTCGGTCGCTCTTGATGAGTCGTCACGCACCTCTGCCGCTCTAGTGAAGATAATTTTTCGCGAGTTTTTGGGCTTTGAACCTGAATGGATTTCGGCTGCCCCTGATCTTCAACAGATGTTAATCGGCAATGATGCCGCGCTAATTATTGGAGACCCGGCCATGACCTTTCCACGCCAAGAGTTGAGAATTTTGGATATGGCGAGACTTTGGCGAAAGCATACGGGACTTGGATTTGTTTTCGCGTTGTGGATGATTAGCCCCAATGCTACTTCATCAAGCCGCGAAATAGACTTCGAGGCCGCCCGTGACGAGGGACTTCGACAGTCGGAAGACATAATTAACTTTTACCAGCCATTGTTGGGCTTGACGCGAGATGAACTGAAAACTTATTTACACGAGAATATCAGCTTTTCCCTGGGTGATGAGTTGATTGCCGGCCTGAATTTATTCTACAAACTAGCCCATAAGCACAACTTGATTTCTGCACTGAAGCCTTTGAGTTTGTGAAGCCCCACGATAGTATCTTGTTAATGGTGACTGATATTCAACCTATTCTTAAGAGTGTTTTGGCGGGCAACCGCCTCTCCGTCGCTGACTGTACTTTGCTGCTCGAATCCCACGACATCGCTCGGATTGGAGCTGCCGCAGACGAGATCCGTGCGCGCCGACATCCGGAAAATATTGTCACCTACATTATTGACCGCAACATTAATTACACGAACGTTTGTAACGTTGTCTGTACGTTCTGTGCCTTCTACCGCCGGCCTGGAGCTCCCGACACCTATGTCCGGACAATAGAGGAAATTTGCGCAAAAATTGACGAAACAATTTCGCTCGGCGGCACCGGTGTTCTGATGCAAGGCGGCTTGCATCCCGACTTCGGCATTGAATGGTATGAAGATTTGCTGCGAACGCTGCATCAGAAGTATCCAAAGTTTCAGCTCCATTGCTTCTCGCCTCCGGAAATTCACAACATCCACCTGATCTCCGGGCTCGATTACGAGACGATAATGGCGCGTTTGAAAGATGCGGGTCTTTACAGTTTGCCTGGTGGAGGCGGTGAAATACTTGACGATGAAGTCCGCAAACGCGTCTCGACAAAGTGTACGACCGATGAGTGGTTGGCAGTAATGAAGGCCGTGCACCGGGCAGGGCTGCGATCCACTGCGACAATGATGTTTGGAATTGGCGATACGGTCGAGCACCGCGTCAGGCATTTACAACGAGTGCGCGATTTGCAGGATGAGACCGGCGGATTTACTGCTTTTATTCCCTGGACGTTCCAACGCGAAAACACAGCGCTGGGGCGACGAATCAAGGAAGAGCCGACAGGCATCGATTATTTGAAAATGCTTGCGGTATCGCGACTGTTTCTCGACAACATCGAAAACTTCCAATCATCCTGGTTAACCCAGGGACTAAAACTGGGACAGGTGGCCCTGCGCTTTGGAGCCAATGATATGGGTTCAATCATGATTGAAGAGAATGTCGTCTCAGCAGCTGGAGCGCACAATCGAGCGGATGAGCGGATGCTCCGCTACTTGATCCGTGAAGCGGGTTTTACTCCTCAACAGCGAGACATTCTCTACGCCCGGGTTAATCGCGATGTGTCGGCCTATGACCGTGTATCGCCCTCCACGCCACTCGACGAATTAACGGTGGCAATTGCTGACTAGTTACCCTTTCCCTTTCCGCTGGCTATTTCGTTTTGCTGATGAATCCTAAGACAGCATTCGTTAGTACCCTGTTATTCGATTGGGATGGAACTCTAGTTGATTCCGCGCAGCTAGGTCTGAACGCTTTCGAGCAATCGTTCAGAGCACTTGGAGTAGCTTTTGATCACGAAATCTACCAGAGAGTTTATTCTCCGAATTGGTATTCCGTTTATGAAGCCATGGGGTTACCGAAGGACAAATGGGAGACGGCCGACGAGCTTTGGATCCGGCATTATGGAGAGCAAACGGCCCAACTGGTAGAAGGTGCACAGGAAACGATCGTGGGGTTGCGGCGAAAGAGGTTTCGGCTGGGCGTAGTCAGCAGTGGCAGTGATTGCCGAGTTGCTCGTGAAATAAAGGAGCTGGGCTTCGACAACCTGTTTGAAGTGGTGGTCTGCAATGAACAGATGGAAAAGAAAAAACCGCATCCTGAAGGTTTGGAAACAGCAATGCGTACGCTCGGCTCTTTGCCAGAAGAATCATGCTATGTCGGCGATAGTCCTGAGGACATTGAAATGGGTAAGCGCGCGCGCATGATGACAGTTGGCGTGCGCAGCGCTTATCCGACTAGCTGGAAATTAGAGAGCTGCAGTCCTGACATCTTTATCGGATCACTCGTCGAACTCTTAGATCATTTTGACGATAGCAAAAGCAACCCCATCAACCAGGGCCAACTATAAACTTTGAACATAGTTTTCCCCGCAGCCGACCAGGCGTGCGATAATTTGAGAAAGTTCACCGAGGGAGGGTTATAGAATGCTGTGGAGAGGTCAACGCCAAAGCGACAACGTTGAAGATCGTCGCGGTATGTCACGTGGAGGTATGGCCATTGGAGGCCTCGGCGGTATTGTGGTTCTTGTTATTGCCCTGCTGTTGGGTGCAGATCCCCGACAGTTATTGGAACAGTTGCCGAGCGAGTCCCCGACTTCAGGTACTCAGAGTTCTCGGCCCACCAACCCGCAGGAAGAAGAGGTCAAACAATTCTCGGCCACAGTTCTCGCCAGTACCGAGGACGTCTGGACTGAAATCTTTCGTCAATCGGGGCAGCAATATCGGAAACCGACGCTGGTTTTATTTACGGATCAGGCGCGTTCGGCTTGCGGCCTGGCAGGCTCTGCAGTTGGCCCCTTCTACTGCCCAGGCGACCATAAGCTCTACCTTGACCTATCTTTTTTCAATGAGTTGCAAACTCGTTTTCGCGCTCCCGGAGATTTTGCCGAGGCGTATGTTATAGCGCACGAAGTCGGTCACCACGTGCAACAGCTTCTCGGCACTATGGACAAAGTTGACGCTGCGCGCGGACGGCTCAGCGACGAACAGAACAACCAGCTTTCAGTTCGTCTCGAGCTTCAGGCGGATTTTCTGGCTGGAGTCTGGGCGCATTACGCTCAGAAAAAGGGAATTCTGGAAGCGGGCGATATCGAGGAAGCGCTGGCAGCCGCCAGCGCAGTTGGCGATGATCGACTTCAGCGTGAATCGCAGGGGCATGTCGTCCCCGACTCGTTTACCCACGGGAGTTCCGAACAACGAATCCGCTGGTTTCGTAAAGGACTTGAGACGGGCGACATCCGTCAGGGTGACACTTTCAGCACGAGGATTCTGTGATCAGCAGCAGACGGATCGACAGAGTAAACGATCTTGGTCTCAGATCTTTGTCCGCATGCCGGTTTTTGGAAGGTCCAGGGCCTATGCTGCTGACCGCGAGTTCTCGCGCGCATTGTTGCTGATTTCATTGATGGATTCCATGAGCGCTGAACGGACCTCGGGAGATATCGAACCTCTAACTGCCAAACTGCGAAAAGCAGGAATGATGTCGGGCTGATTACTAAAAGTGAGCAGCTTAATGACCGACAACTGTACAGCGGGATTGGAATGATTCTCAATCGTTTTTACGAGCGATTGGACCTCTCCGGCTTTGGCCATCAAAAAGAGTATTGAGAATGCGTCGTAGGTTTTTTCTCGACTTTCGCCAGCGAGACCGTTAATCGCTTCGGCAGCCAGACCCGAACCCTCGATCGCGGCGGCAATCTTTCGCCGTCGCTCAGCAGAGGCTTCGCGGAGAGCTCGCGTGAAACAAGCAGCATGATCCGACTTAAACTCGTAAAGGGCGCGAGCCGCAGCATTTCGAATGCCGGCCGAACTATCGTCAAACAGATTTGTAATCAAATTAAAGGCGTCGTCTTCATCTAACTGGGCCAGTTTCTGCAAAGCTCCTGCGCGAGCGGCCGAGTCCCCACTTTTTAAGCATTCCACCAATGCCGAGGCCGTTGCCGGGTCTTCCTCCGAAGGCTGTAAACCTTTTTCCCGTTCCACCAGATCGATCGATTTAATGTAATCTTCCGTTGATACTTGCGGCGCCAAAGTCTCTTCGGCGTCTATCTCTGATGATGCAAACCAACCGCCGCTGGCCAGGTCGATTTCTTCTTTCAGGCTTGCTTCAACTTCATCATCTCGATGGGAGATAGACGAGGGAGCGATCGCTTCCTGAATCAGAGGCTCTGGCTGAAGGTCGAACTGAGGCTCCTTCAACTCAATGCTTGTTTCCGATTCGTTGCTCTCCGACTCAATGCTATAGTCCGCAATTGCTTCAACTGCCGACTCGGTTCCTTCCACACCCTCGACAACGATTTCTTGTTCCTCAAGTACCGCAAATTGCCATGTTTCAACCGGACGCAGCGACTCGATCGCGGCGTCAATCTCTGCGTGGAACTCGTGCTCTTCCTCGATTACGTTCAGCGTTATTGTTTCATCGTTGAGTGGGATCGGCCCTGCTACCTCGAATTCATCATTGTGTGGGCTCGGTTCTAATTCGGGCTGGTAAACAGTTTCTTGCCTCACCAAATTTGCTGCTTCATCTGTCTGAGCTAGAAGCGCTTCTTCCCGAGTTTTGATACCTGCCTTTGCTTCCTCGATGCGCTTGAGTTGTTCAACTTCAGCTTTGCATAAGGCTTGAATCTTTGAATGTAGCAACCGCTCCTTCTTTGTTCGCTGCTTCACTTCGATTGAAGTCTCGCTAAGAATAGCCTCAAGGCGTGCGACCCGGTCTTTTTCTCGCCGGACTCGCCGGCCAACTTTAGTTTTCGCGCCCTGCCTGGTTATTGTTTTCTGTGATTTCGCACCGCGACCCCTGGCCTTTGTCCTCGTTTGTTGACGCCTGTCTAGCTCATCTTGTAGTCGTGTCTCTACTTTCTGAATCCTCTTAAGTTGAATGACCTCGGCTTTTCGCACCGCTTCAATTTCAGACTTAATGCTCAATTCCTTCTCGGCCCAGGCCTTTGCGTCTGAATCGATTTTGCCGCGAATTGATACCAGCTCTTCCAGCAAGAGCGTTTCCTGCTCCGCCTGCTGGCGCGCCTCAGCCAGGGCTTCCGAGCGCCGAGCTTCCAGCTTTTCAATTTCTTTGAGTCGCTTGGCCTCTGCCTTTCGCAAAGCTGCAATGTCAGCCTTGATTTCCTTCGTCTGCCCAGCTTTTAGTTGTAACTGAGCCTCAACTTGCTTCCGAATATCCTCTAGCTGATCCAGTTGCCGCGCTTCCTCGGCAATTCGACTATGCAGCTCGGCTTCTGCCGCTAGCCGTGCTTCCTCGCCGGCGTAGATAGCATTCTCAGCCTCTTCAATACGACTATTTAACGCTTGGATGTCTGCGTTTAGCTGTTGCTCTCTATCGAGTCGCTGCTGCGCTCTGGCTGCAGCCTGGCTGCGAACATCTTCAAGGTCGCGGAGTTGTTGTTCCTCTTCTTCAGCCTTAAGATGGGCTTCCTCTTCGACTTCGCGTAAACGCGCCTCAGCTTCTTGAACCCGCTTGGACTGTTCTGCTCCGGCTTTGCGAAGGGCCTCTAGTTCGGCATTGAGTCGCTGCATTTTCTCGGTGCGTTGTTGTGACTCAATTGTGGCTGCTCTGCGAATCTCCTCCAGTTGGGCTACACGCTGCTGCTCGTCCTGAGCCTGCTGTTTCACCCGTGCGGCTTCCCGATCGAGCTGTTCCTCAACCACCTGTCGACGCGCTTCAGCTTCCGCTTCGCGGAAGGCTTCTTCTTCTGCCCGCAGCCGAGCTTCCTGCTCGGCCAGCCGTCGTGCTTCCGCTTGAGCTTCTTCTATGCGCTTGAACTGTTTCGCTTCGGCTCGGCGCAGCGCTTCAATGCCCGCGTTTATTTGTTGCTCCACTTCAGCTCGCTGTTGTGCTTCAGCTTCAGCCTCACTACGAATTGCCTCTAGTTCCGCTAGTCGTTGTTTTTCTGCCTCAGCACGGGCATGAGCTTCAGCCTGGGTCTGAGCTCTTTCTTTTTCGGCTGCTTGCCGGCGCGCTTCGGTTTCGGCTTTCTGCAGAGCTTCCCGGGCCGCTAATAGACCGGTTTCCTCTTCAGAGCGCTGCCGAGCTTTTGCCTCAGCCTTGCGAAGATTCGTTTCCAGCTTTTCAATTCGTTCGAGTTGCTCGGTTGTCGCATCACTTAGAACCTCAATTTCATGGCTAAGCAGCAGCTCTTTTTCCGCTCGCCTTTTCGTCGCCGCTTCGGCCTGGCTGCGGATCTCCTCTAACTTCTTAAGCCTTTGTTCTTCCTCATCGGCTCTGCGACGTGCTTCACTTTCAGCCTGCAGGCGCGCTTCTTCCGCTGCACGTTCGCGAGCCTCTGCTTGCGCCCTTTGGTGTAACTCTACCGACTGCTTCAAGCGAGCTTCTTCCTCGCTCAAACGAGCTGCTTCTGTCTCTGCTTGCTGGATTCGTTTAGTCTGTTCCAGCTTTGCCTGACGCAGAACCTCAATTTCACCTTGAAGTCGGGCCTCTCGGTCGGCGCGTTGTTGAACCTTTAGTTCCGCCCGATGACGTGTTTCTTCCAGAGCACTTAGGCGGGCTTTGGCTTCCTCCATCCGCTTGATCTGTTCTTCGGCCGCCTCGCTGACGGTTTCAATCTCGGCGTTCAGCCGCTGTTCTTCCACGGCTCGCACCAGAATCTCAGCTTCAGCAGCACTACGAGCTGCTTCTAGTTGAGCCAGTCGCCCTACCTCTTCTTCTGCACGGCGACGTGCCTCCGCTCCCGCCTTCCGTAGAGCTTCAATCTCCGCGCTCAGCCGCTGTTCCGTTTCAGCGCGCTTTTGCGCTGTTAGTTCCGCGTTGCCGCGAATGGCTTCCAACTCTACGAGACGTTGTATGTGCTCATCACTTTCACGACGTGCCTTCGACTCAACCTCCTCTCGGTCCTTTTCCCGAGCCCGGAGTTTGGCGTCAGCTTCCGCCTTACTCAGAACTTCGGCCAATCGCCGTGACTCTTTTGCAGCGCGGTCCCGCGCATCAGTTTCCGGTTGGTGACGCCCTTCCTCCGCAGACCTCCGTCGTGCCCTGGCGGTAGCCTCCTCGATGCGCCGGATTTGTTCTGACTCAGCCCTTCGTAGTGCTTCTATTTCCGCCGAGAGCTTTCGTTCCTTTTCCCCCGTCTGTCGCTCTTTGTTTTCGGCTTGGCGGTGGTTAACGTCCAACGTACGGAGTTGTTGGTTTTCACCCTGAACGTGGTGAAGTCTCTCTGCTTCTGCCCGTCGACGCTCCAGGTCATCTTGGGCCTGCCTTAGTACGAGTTCTTCGCTACGCAGGCGCTCCTCCTGGGTAGCGTAAGCCTGGCTCATTCCGCTTCTGCCGTTCGGCTGAGCACTTGTCCCGAGTGAGTTCGAGGAATGTGGTGAGCCATAATCCTGATGAACCCCAGTAGCTTCCATTGGTTCACTGCCGACCAGTTTTGTTTCACGCGCCGCAATGGAACGAATTGCACCGGAAATCGATGCTTCCAGCACGCCATCACTAGTCTCGCGCGCTAGTAGATCTTGAAGAGGTTCGATGGCTGCAGAATCGCCGACTCTGCCAAGCGACTCGGCTGCAGCCTGGCGGACTTCGGCGGAGCCATCGAAAAGTGCTGCGATTAGGTATGGCGATGCCGACGGAAGGCCCAGAATAGCCAGTCTACGCGCGGAGGAGGCGCGCTTGCTCACGGAATCTTCCATCAGTAAATCGTGCGTGGCTTGGGCAAAGTCATCCATGAAAACTCCGGCATCCGTAATAGCGGAGATGTTTGAGGCTTCGACAGAATTGTTCGTTGACGAATGATCCGTTTTTTCAAACTTTGGTAGGGAAGAAGGTTGTTCCATAACTAATCCTCGGTCTTCAGGGATGTGACGCACTCAGGGAATAAGCTCCCAGGAGATCTTTTTCAGGTAAAGTAAGTGTCCGGAACCGGTTTTAGGCGGTTTTGTGACTGTTAGGGGTGGACGCTCGATTTTATTAATCGAGGCTTCTGGATTGGAAATTCGTGAGAGGAAGTCTAATGTTTCTAATCCTGGAATTAGCTGGACCTTCGTCCAGACTTTGAATTCTCGTTGATTTTGGCCTTTACGTCAATAGACTTGTCACGCTCTTTGGGCTCTTTTATTAACAACTTCCATCCAAATGGCTGAAATAATCCGTTTTTGTTGGCCAATGTGAAGTTTGTCATGCTACCAGTAACCCAATTTCAGCGTCATTGACTAGAATGATTTGAGGCCCGCTGCCGCCGAGCGAACCATAAACGCATCACGAACCAACTGATTAAACTTTTTCGGCTGCTCCTGTTCCGGCATCATTCGGCAGTAATCGAAAACTTGTAAGGTCGAGCGTGGATTTAACTCGAGCAGCAGAGCCGCTTTCTCTACAGTTGTCGTAGAATCCTGTTTCCCCCACACCAAAATGACGGGCTGTGTGAGTCGTGAAAAAGGAGATCGGGTGTCGGTATTGAGATAGCCGGAAAGAAAAGCAGCTATGGCATGTTGAGCGCCGGCTTGGTGACTGGTGGCGTAGAGATTAGCGACGAGTCGATCCGTAACGCAATGATGATCGTAGAACAGATGGTCGCTGGCGTAATCTCGAATACTTCGTTCGCTTGCCATCACGTTGTAAAAAGATGTGCCGAGGACCGGCGACTGCAACAATCCATAAAACGCCGCTCCCGCCATGCCGGGTCGCCGGTTCAGCGTATCGGACCCAGTGGGCCCATTAAGGACGAGGGCGTTTATTAGTTCGGGATGTTCATCGGCTACTCGAATGGCGTAGGCTCCTCCCAGCGAACTTGCGATAACATCACATGGATAACCCGATACCTGGCGAATGAAATCGCTAATCAGCTCGACGTAAAGATCAGCAGAATACGAAGCAGTCGCCGGCTTGTCAGAAAAACCGAACCCCAGCAGATCGAAGGCATAAACGCGGAAGTCTTTTGCAAGCTCGTCAAAGTTTTTTCTCCACATGAAGCTTGAAGCTCCTGCGCCAACGCCATGAATGAAAACCAGCGGTGGGCGAGAATCCTTCAGTCCGGAAACTTTGTAAAAAACCCGGCCGTGCTTCCACGGAAAGAAGTGGGCTTCTCCGCCGAGAACACTCTCGTCAGGATCGCCGGCATTGCGCTTAATAGTCGCGTTGAGCGCGGCCAGGGCAGCAACGCCTGCCCCGCCAGCCAGCATTGTTTTCCAGATGTTTCCTAGCCTTCCCATTGTTTAGATAAAGGCAAAATCAAACTGTTCCTGGTGGACCGCCGGGTCGCTGTTAATGTCGACGGGCCCTAGATACTCCTCGATTTCATTCAACACGTCCCTTTCAGAGCTGCGCAACGCGCGTGCGACTTCAGGATTAATACGCAAGGTCGCCTGCTTATTGGACTTGTCTCCATTCATTGCTCTACCAAGCGTCCGCGCTTCCTCAAGTAACTCATAACAGACCGTCTGCGGAGACTTAATCAGGCCAGCGCCCTGACAATATTGACAAGGAGCGCACAGAGTCCTTTCCAGCGATTGCTTCACGCGCTTTCGAGTCATAATCACCAGCCCGAAATCATTAAACGAAAGGACCTTAGTCGGCGACTTATCACTGCGCAGCGCGTCCTGCAATGCCCCCATAACCCTGGTGCGGTTTCGACGCTCTTCCATGTCTATCAAATCGAGCACAATGATACCGCCGAGGTCACGCAGACGGATCTGTCGAACAATCTCATCAACAGCCTCAAGGTTAGTACGCGTAATAGTGTCTTCCAGGCGGCCACTGCCGCGACCCACAAACTTACCGGTATTAACATCAATCGCCACCAGCGCCTCGGTCTGGTTGATTACTAAATAGCCACCTGACCTAAGCCATACGCGGGGCTTGATCGCCTTGTCGATCTCGGCTTGCACGCCGTAGTTTTCGAGAATGGGTTGATCTTTAGTGTAAAGCTTGACGCGTTTTACCATTCGAGGCTGGATGCGATTCACAAATTCAACTATGCCCTGAAACTCCTCTTCAGAATCTACGCGTATGGCGGCAAAGTCCTCTGACAATTGATCGCGAAGAATGCGCTGGACGAGATCCAGGTCTTTATGGACCATAGTTGCCGGTTTCGTTTTCTCGGCCGACGCGCGAATGTCGAGCCAGGTGCGCACCAAATAGCGAACGTCTTCGCGCAACTCCGCTTCGCTAATTCCTACGCCGGCCGTGCGAACAATGAAGCCCCCGGAGGGAATATCTTCACTTCCGCGAATCTGCGTAATTAACTTGCGTAGACGCTGGCGTTCGCTATCGGATTCGATCTTTCGTGAAACCCCTACATGTTCCACGGTAGGCATATACACCAAAAATCGGCCAGGCAGCGCGATATGAGAAGTTATGCGCGCGCCTTTTTTGGCGATGGGTTCCTTGGCAATCTGAACAATTATCTCCTGTCCTTCGCGTAAGAGGTCCGTGATTGTCGGTTGATGACGGTCTCTCCGTGAAGAACCTCGTTGGGCTCGACCATCGCGGCCTCTATCGCGAGAATCACGTGTGTCACGTGGGCCGCTCGTTGAAGCGGCTGGAGGAACGGGAGCTTCCGCCATTTTTTCTTCAGGTATTGCTTCTACCGCAATCTCAGGCGCGCGGTCCTCGCCGTTTGCGGGCACGGCTTCAATAGTTGCGTCGGAACCGGGGGCCTCCGCGGCGCTTTGTTTACTGGGGCGGCGGCGCCTTCTTCCGCCGCGACGCGTGGCAAACTCAGCGCGAGAGCCTTTCTCCTCAACGCTGGCGTCCGCATCCAAATAGCTGTCAACCCCAGGAGAATGGTCCGGAGCTTCACTGCCCCCGGGCTCGTCCGCAGCAAGTTCCTGAGCAGGCTTCTTCGTTGAGGACCGTTTGGCGGAAGCCCTCTTTTTTCCGCTTAAGCCGGTGAGTAGTTTTCCAACTTTGGACCTTTTTGAGCTTGTACGTTCTCGTGACTGTTTGCCAATCTCTTCACTTGACGCCATTTTCGAGCTACTCGCGTTAGAGTCGATTTCGGCCTCTTCGTCATCGCTCACTCGCTCAAAACTACCTCTTCGAAGTGTGTCGTCATTGACATCATCAACAAAACTTTCTATGTGTGCGGCGATTGGCTCACGGGTTCGAGGCCGCCCACTATCGACCATTCCTGCCACGTCGCCGTCGTCAATGCGTTGAAAAGATCCTTCGCGGTAGTCCGCAGTTGAAATTACGGAACCGACCTCGGCGGTGCGAAAGTCGTCTTCAAGATTAAATTCGCCGGCGTGGATTTGATCGAAAAGCCTTTCCTGTAAACGTGCATCTTTGAACATCTCCCCGTTGGCCGCCGTTTCTTCTTCATCAACGATCCTGCGGATTGAGGGATCTGCCGCGACAAATGGAGTATCAATATCCTCCGCCTTTATCTGGCCTCTGCTCGAACTTGCCGCTTCGTTGCGATTCTCCCAGCCCTCCTGGCTGCGGCCACGACGCCGCCCGCGGCGGCTCCGACGTTTACCCGCATCCCCAGCCTCGGTTGACTGTTCCGAGAGCTGTTCAGCTTCGATCGCGGGTTCTTCCTGCTCCATTTCCCGTAGAGGCTCGGCACGCTCTTGAGTGGCTTCAATGTGGTGTTCGCGTTCGACACGCCCAAGCGCTATCTGCTCCGCCGCGACTCGTTGGGCCTCCGCCACGTCGCCCTTCTGAGATTTGTCTATTACGATTCGCTCAAACTCTTCTTCCTCGTCGAAGAAGTCGGACACGTAAAGAAACGCATCGCGCTCGAGTCCGATGTCTACAAAAGCTGATTGCATTCCGGGCAAGACGCGCATGACGCGACCTTTGTAAATGTTGCCCACTATGCCCTGATTGCCTTCTCCGCGCTCAATGTAAAATTCGGTAACCTTTTCGTTTTCAATGATCGCGATCTTCTTTTCACGTCCATTGACGCTCACGATTAATTCTTTTGCCATTTGTATTCGTTGTCTCCTGAAACGTCTGCCACCGACATGTAGGCCTGACAGCATTGTGAGCAAGCCTAAAAGCCTCCAACTCTGCATCCCAGGTTATTGGGTGGTTCATGTGGCGATAAACGTTAGTAAAAAGTGTAAAGTGGCCGCAACGCGCTTCAAGCTGAAAAGCGAGGCGCGCGGGCCTCTGGTTAGCAAGACGTTCATGTGTCTTGAAGTGGATTGATTGGATGGAAGTTGCCGGCCGGCCCTCTGGCAGCGTACGTGAAAACACATGCGGGCTCGATAAGGCAGGCCAACTGCGGACGACGCCCTGCATCGCCTGTGTTCTCAGGCTAACGCCCGTTGGCGGGTTGTCGATGGGTGGTCGGTCGCGCTCCGATTGATTTAGACCTGGATCTTCCTCGCCCAGAACGCTACGGTCACTAGAACTATTCAAAAGAAGCCTAACTAGCCGCTTCGCACGTCCAGTAGAAAACTTGCAACAGGGAGCGCCTTAATAAAACAACGCAGGCATCAGAACATTCGGCAACTTTGTCGGATGTGCTCGCGACCTGTTGTACTTTTCGTTTGGATGTCAACGGGACTTATTGAGCTACGCTCGTTCTTGCTATTGGTCCACGTGCGGCCTTGGGTAAAAGTGAATGATACGTCCTTGTGTTTGGACGACGTCAAAAATTCGCTACTCGCTTGCCGGGAGCACGGAACTCTCAATCGAGTTTCTTCGTGCCGCTTATTGTTTCAAAGGCGTTTGGTGCCGAAACGAAAAACTCCGCAGAGGCGAGCTGAGGTGAGTATAAACCTAAGGCGTTGCAAACGCGAACGAATTCAGACGGTCCCTAGTTTACGAATCTTCGTAGCTGAACGCTTATAGCGAAGCCAATCGCGATGAATGTCGCGATCAGCGAAGCGAGCCCTGCGCTCATCAGCGGGAGGGGGACGCCAATCACTGGCAATATACCCAGCTCCATCCCAATGTTGATGAAAATCTGAAACGTTAGGCCAGCAACTATCGCCATAATTACGAGCATTCCCATCCGATCGGGCGCGCGCCTTGCTCCGGCGATCAGTCTGGAAAGCAAAATCGCATAAGCTAACATCACGAGAATGCAACCCACGAAGCCGGAGTTGCCTGCAGTCACCGCGAAAATAAAGTCGGTATGAGGTTCCGGCAGAAACTTAAGGCTGCTTTGGGAGTGCGAGGAGGAAGCGTCGGAGCCAAGCAGTCCGCCTTCACCCACGGTGAGAATCGATTGCCAGGTGTTGTAGCCAAAACCGCGTCGGTCTGCCTTTTCGGGATCGAGGATTACATTTATCCGTTCCTGCTGATAGTTTTTCACGAGGTGGGTCTTCACCCCCACCCAGTAAGCCAGTGGCAGCAGTAGCACCCCCAACACGATGGCAGCGACCACGTACCGCATTCGTATTGCCGAGAGGAATAGGACGATGAGCAGGATTGGCAGGTACGTAAGAACCGAGCCGACGTCATGTTCGAGCAGGATCAGCGCAATGGGTAAAGCGAGAATGAATCCGCCAACGGCCATCTCCTTAAGAGTTAAGACCCCTGTGCGGTGCTTGCCGAAGTAGCGGGCAAGCATCATCGCAGTTGTAACTTTCACAAATTCCGAAGGCTGGAACTGGCCAATTCCGGGTACCTTAATCCACGCCCGCTGGCCGTTAATCTTTAAACCAATGCCTGGAATGAGGACGATTACCAAAAGGATAAGACCGAAGACATAGAACGCAGGCGCGATATTAATGAGTTTCCGATAATCATTAAACGCTACCAGGAGCATCGCCACCACCGCAATCGCCAGGCCGATAAGCTGCTTCACCCAATAGTTCTGGGTAGGTTGCGCATGACGAATTTGGATAGTGCCAAAGCACACGATGCCGATTGCCAGGAACGCCAGCAGCCAGTCGAAATCGCGCAGGCCCCTTTTTTGAATCATTGTTACCATGCAATTGTAGTCAGAAAGTCTGTAAGCAAATTCAGCAACAGCTCACGTCACTGGTTGCGCGCAATCTGCTGGTCCGGTTGTGTCTTTAGCGTCTCATTCTCCGGCTTGGTCACCCTGGCAACGGGTAGCGCGCCGGGCGGCTCTTGATTTCGCGTCTTGCGATAGTAAACGTCGTACACACGACGAACGGCCGGCGCCGCGTGGTGGCCACCGAAGCCTGAGTTTTCAATCAAGGCCACCAGAGCGATCTCCGGTTTGTAAGCCGGGGCATAGGACACAAACCAGGAGTGGTCTTTGTTTTTTCCCACGTCTTTGCCGAGACCGACGACCTGAGCCGTTCCGGTCTTTCCGGCAATGTCGAAGCCGGCCATTCGTATCCCGGCTCCTGTTCCGCCGTTATTAACTACCCCCCACATCCCCTCCACGACATTATGATTAATGTCTTCGGGAATTGGCACAACCTTTGGATTCGGCCGTGAAGAGTCGAACGGGTGGAAGATTCGGCTTGCCCGGTATTCGGTCGCCGCGGGTTCGCCCACTGCTTTCAGTTCTTTAAGCAAGTGTGGCACGTACAGCTTTCCGCCGACGCTGATACCAGCAATTGAACGGAGCAACGCGATGGGAGTTATCACGTCGTAAACTTGCCCGAATGAGGCGTAGACCGTATCGATGTCTTTCCATTCGGCGTTTTCCGGTTGCATTCGTTTCTTAAGCTCGCGCGAGGGGGTCATGCTGAGTACTTCGTTAGGCAGATCAATTCCGGTACGCTTATTTAAATCAAATTCGTCAACCATAGACATAATGCCATCGAGGCCCATCTTCAGACCCAAACGATAAAAATATCCGTCGCAGGAATGGGTGATTGCGGCTTTCAGTTCGGGCGTGCCATGGTTGCCCATGCAGCGCGTAAACTTATTCCCGACCTGTATCCCGCCCCCGCAAAGCAGATTGGAGTGTTCGATAGTTATCGCTCCCTGCTGCAGTCCGGCAATGGCCATTGGTATCTTCCAAGTCGAACCCGGAGGATATCGGCTTTGAACAGCGCGGTTGATCAGGGGCTTTTGCGGATCTTCCAGCACTGCCACGTATTCAGCGCGTCCTTCTTTGGTTCCAATCCGCGAAAACAGATTCGGATCGAAAGTGGGTGCAGACGCAAGAGCAAGGATTTCACCGTTATTTGGATTTATTGCAACGATCACTCCGCGCTTAGTCGCGGAGATCCCAAGTTGCTCTTCTGCCGCCACCTGCAGATCTAAATCAATAGTGGTAACCAGATCCTGGCCCGGCTGTGGTGGAACCGTTTCGATCTCATCCTGAATGCGACCGCGGCTATCAACTACGACTTTTCTATAGCCGTCCTTGCCGCGTAGATAATCATCGTACGTTTGCTCGAGACCACTTTGGCCGATTAAATCGCTCGGCTTGAGGCCTTTTTCTCTGTAGGAAGACTGCTTTAACTGCTCCGGACTAATCTCGCCCACATAACCGAGCACATGAGCCAGGAGACCGTTAGGAGGATAACGACGCTGGGGTTGTTGCTCGACACGCAACTCTGGAAATTCCAGCTCGTGTGCTTCGACCCAGGCGATGTCTCCGGAAGCCGCATCCTGCTTTACCAAAATAGACTCAAACGCTGGTTGTGAACTAATCTGCTCAAAACGATCGCGAAGGATCTCACTGTCAATCCCAAGCGCCTCTGACAGCGGCTTTACCAGGGAAAGGAGTTTGCGATCTCTCAAGTCTTCACGCCAAAGAATGACGTTATATATGGGTCGTGAGTCGACCAGCGGGTGTCCATCCCGATCAAATATTACTCCGCGCGGCGCCGGTATTGGCAAGAGGCGAATCCGCTGATTTTGAGCAATCTCGGCGTAGTACTGACCGCGAACGAGTTGAAGGTAATAGAGCCTGACTCCCAGGAGAGCAAGCATAAGAAATATGCAGCTCTGGACGATCCAAAGTCTGCCGCGAAGGTTTTGCGAGGTGTCTTCGAATTTCATCTTCTTCTCAAAGGGCTGCTTCCGCGTCGAGCGCCTTTGCGCCGGGAAGCAAAAGAACGGCGCTGACGAGCCCGATCCGTAAACACTGAATCGAGCAAATAAAGGACGAACGTTCCAACAATTGTTGTCCCTATTAATCTGTAAGACATCGTCTGCATGAAGGGCATGCTGGGCGTATAGCCGAGAGATCGTTGCCAGAAGACGTAAACTGCGGAGTCGAGAAGAGTGGCCGCAGCTAGTACGGGAATTCTCAACAGCGTGTTTTCAAGGTTAACCCTGGTGGCGCCGAAGTAAATCACGTATGCAATAAGCGTCTTCGAAAAGCCACCCGCGCCGATGAGCCCTCCGCTCGCTGCGTCGATGGCAAGGCCGGCGATGGTGCCGACAATCAGCGCCTGCCACGCATGGCGCTGTAACGCAATATAAACAACCACCACCAGGGGAAAGTCAATATAGGAGAGGGGCGACCAAACGGCCCTTAACGACAATTGCAGGATTATGGCAAGTGCGAGAACGGCCGCAATCTTAAGCTGAGGCATCGAAAACTGTGACTGGTGACAAGTGACGAGTGCTGAATATGAGGAGACATTCAGGTCTCATCACTCATTGCTTATCACGTATCACTTCTTTACCTTGTCAACGTTTGGCAGAGTCTGTTCGGGTGCTGGCCTCGGTGGCGGATGATAAAGCAGCACCGCCACTTCTTCCAGTTGATCGAGTTTTGCGCCTGGCTTAATAAAAATCTGGTGAGGCAGTGTGGCAGTCCCATGCTTCACCTGGACAACTTCACCCACGCTCAAGCCCGGCGGATAAATACCGTCCTGGCCGGTCGTTAAAATGTAATCGCCCACTTCGACTTTCTGTAGACCGGAAACATAACGCATCTCAACAAGACCACTTTCACCCGAGCCTCTTACTGAGCCCAGCGCTCCCGATCCACTCAGTTGCCCAACGATGGCTCCGGCAGCAGCTTTTTCGTCGGTAACCATCATGACTTGGGCTGTCCACGGGCTGACGGCAATCACCCGACCGACTATTCCACCTGCTGTAACGACGGGCATGTTGAGACCCACGCCGTTGGAGCTTCCTCGGTTAATCGTAATGGTGTTGAACCAGATCGACGAGTCGCGCGCGATAACACGAGCTGCGACCTGGTTGTAGCCCGTTTGTTCTTTTAGATTGAGTAGATTCTTGAGCCGCTCGTTTTCTACCCAAGTCTGGTGTACGTTTTGCAGTTCGAGCCGCGCCTGGGCAAGCTCCTGCTTCAATCGATCGTTTTCACCAGCCGTGCTGCGAAAATTAACTATTTGTCCGATTAGGCTCGTACCAGCGCCGCTGGCTTTGGAAGATATGCTTTGCGCGGGCGAAGCCACGGCTTGAACCCAAACTCTGAGCAGTCGTTGCTTTGTTCCGTTATCCCGCGCGTCTACCGCCATGATTACAAGATTCGTCAATAGGAGGACCACGAGCCAGATTGGCGCCCGCTGGCGAATCTCTCTTTGAGTGCGAATGGCGGCCATTGGTTTAAAACAAAGCCATAAGGTTTATTGGCAGAGATAATCGTGAACCTGTTTACAAGTCATGATTACCCTTCACAATGAGATTACATTCCGCTGGTCATCGTATTTTCCCACTTCACTCGCTTAAGCAGATCAAAGTCGGAAAGCATTTTGCCTGTGCCAAGCACCACCGAGGCGAGGGGATCATCAGCTAGAGAGACCGGCAATCCAGTTTCAATCGAAAGGCGCTTATCCAGGTTCTTCAACAAGGCTCCTCCGCCGGTCAAAACGATTCCACGCTCAACGATATCCGCTGAAAGCTCCGGCGGCGTCCGTTCCAGTGCGACGCGCACAGCATTAATGATCGTTGAGACAGAGTCAGCGAGCGCTTCTCGAACCTCCTCATCCGTCATCGTTATCGTTTTCGGGATTCCTTCGATCAGATTTCGGCCGCGAACTTCATAGGAGAGGGGTTCGTCGAGAGGATATGCGGAGCCTAGCTCAATTTTGATCGCTTCGGCCGTTCGTTCCCCAATCAGAAGATTGTATTTTCGCTTAATGTAAGAAATGATCGCTTCATCCATTTCGTTACCCGCAACACGTACAGCTCGCGAGTAAACGATGCCGCTCAAACTTATAACGGCGATGTCGGTTGTCCCGCCACCTATATCCACAACCATGTTGCCGTGAGGTTCAGTTATGGGTAGACCGGCTCCGATTGCCGCCGCCATGGCCTCCTCGACCAGATAAACTTCCGATGCTTTGGCGCGATAGGCCGAGTCTTCAACTGCACGGCGCTCGACCTGTGTGATCTCAGAAGGTATTCCAATTACAACTCGTGGACTGACCCAAGTTTTTCCATTGTGTGCCTTACGAATGAAGTGCTGAAGCATCTTTTCAGTTACTTCAAAGTTTGCTATAACGCCATCCTTCATCGGGCGAATAGCCACAATGTTGCCAGGAGTTCGACCCAACATGTCTTTCGCATCGCGTCCCACCGCCTCAACCTGGTTGGTGACTTTATTAATTGCGACTATGGAAGGCTCAGAAACGACTATGCCTCGTCCTTTGGCGTAGACGAGTGTGTTTGCTGTTCCCAGATCTATAGCAAGATCACTGGAAAACAGGCTAAAAATCGATTTAAAGGCCATTTACTTAATCTCTTCCCTTGAGGGCATAAATGAAAGCAACGGCGGGGGTGAGACGCTACCAGTCCCTGATGGTAAGAAGGAATTCCGAAAAAGGGTTTTTATCACTTAATCAAGCAATCCAACCGGCTTACTTACCCATCACCAACTGCTCGTCCGGCAAAAGCCACTCCAACCTACCAAAGATACACTGATCTTCGATCTTTGCGCTATCAAGAAAAAGCTTTTCCGTCATCGGCTTCAACGACTTCCGGCGACAAGTTGACGTCACACTGAACTTTTGTATCTTGAATAAGCGCCGTAGAAAACCGGACGCAGTTTTTGTTCGCAGCTTTTGCCTCGTACATTGCCGTGTCGGCGCAGGCTATGAGCTGCTGCGGCGAGGAGGCATGTTCGGGGAAGGCGGCTACCCCGAAGCTGGCGGTCAACGAAAGCTCCAGGTTCCTACCTCCATGGAAATGATGGCGGGCGATTTTCTCCCGGATGCGCTCCGCTACAGTACCGGCAAGTTCTGTCCCGGTGTCGGGCAGCACAATTACAAATTCGTCACCTCCATAGCGTGCGACAGCATCGGTATCGCGAATGGAAGAGAGAATAACGGCTGCCATCTCCATCAGAACATGGGAACCGGCAAGGTGACCGTGCGCATCGTTTACCCGCTTGAAGTCGTCGACATCCAGAAACAGGGCCGCCACACTGGTACCGTACCGACGCGCTCGCCGTATCTCGTTAAGAAGAAACTGGCGAAGGTAGCGTGCGTTGTGAAGTTTCGTTAGATCGTCAGTTTGCGAGAGTCGTTCAGCTTCCCCAATGCGCACCGCGTTGGCAAGTGCCGATGCGATTGGTAATGACAGCGCGTCAAGAATGGCAATCTCAGACTTTTTAAATATATGTGGTTCGCGAATTCCTTCGAGCACGCCGAGAATTCGTTCACCGCAAATAAAGGGAACAGCAACTATGTGTTGGCCTTTATCTTTTCTCTTAACCGTACCCATTCCTGCTGCGGCGAGTTTTGCTGCCTTCGATTCGGAACCGGGCGGGACGTCATCTGATCCCATCAAGAGCCGGCGCCAGTCATCCGTCGAATCGCCGATTACTTTATCCGCTGGTCTTAATACTGCGATCGATTCAAGGACGAAACCGTCAGCGCCTTTTATGTCGGAGACCAGATATATGGTCCAGCGGTCAGCCTCGAGCAGCAAACTGAGTTTGCCCAGCGCTGTATGTGCCGCACTGTTTTGATCTCCTATGAAATGTAGCGATGAAATCAGATCAAATGCGGCCCGCAAACTACTGGATTTCATGCGCGGCGGAAGCGAAAAGTATTCAGTATCTCTTGGAGGACGAACAATCTCGGGTAGTGTCAACTCACCGGTTGCGCCAAGGCCCTCGATTTCACGCAAGATAGCGGGCAGCTGTGCCGCCTTGTCTGCGATTGCCCGAAAGCCCAGCCGCTTCAAGCTTGCGCCATCAAGACTGCGAAGACTATGTCCGTGATATCCACTCAACTGCCGGCGACATGCAATCAATGGCGTCCCTGGCCAGGAAGCCGTAGCATGCTCGATGGCCCCATGAAGCTCGACCAGGTCAGCACCTGCAGCTACTTCATAAAGAACGGCGATTGGTGGTTCCGGCACTTGTTCATCCAGCCATTCAGTGTCGCGCCGACTCGTGGGTGCTTCCACCTCTGCTTCCCGCAACCCCTCGATGAGCGTTCTCACACCCGCAAGACGCAAGGCTTCGATCAATTCATAAGCCGGTGCTTCATGGGCATCAGTTAAGAGTATGACGTGCCTAGACATAGAAAGCCATAATCCATTTAACTCGCGTTCAGCCTCTGCCTGATCGCGCAGAAAGCGACAAGCGATACTGGGTGCTGTTTCCATGTGGGTCCACTGCGTCGACAGCGATTTCTTGCGTTCCTCGCGGCGCAGTGATTTGAAGTTGGAAGGATCCCTCGGAAGGTACAAGGGTCTCGCGTCCAGCAACTCGAATGGTAGTTCCAGGTTCCGAGCGACCGCGAATAAGATAGACACTACCGCCCAGCAGCTCCGCCACGAGATTCGAAACTGGAACTCGCGAACCAGTTCCCCGCGTCGCGACGATGAACTTCTTGGGCTCGCTCCAATCGCTGATTTGTCCACTCGACGCGGCGGCGCGGACACGCCAAAAATAAACTCCCGGCCGAAGATCGCTGGCGTTGAATTCGGTAGATGCGAGTTGGTCGCGCTCGAATACTTTGCCGTCGGCAACGAAAAAGGGAGATGTCGCTACCTCTACCCTATAAAAGGCGGCGGTGCCGGACTGGGGACGCACCCATTTCAACGAAATGTTGGCCGAGCCATTACCGCCAATGAATACTTTTTCAAGGTCGCGCGGCTCAGAAGGTATGGGGATATCCAAAAGTTTTTGGGGCCGCGAGATTGTTCCTGAAGGATTTACTGAGACATACTCCCCACCGTGCAATGTTGTCTTTTCACCTGTTCGATTTGTTGTTTCAATGGCGCCGCTGTTAACGCGAATATCTTCAGTACCCTCCGGGTTGACGCCGAAGCTTACCCCGGTCTGCCCGCCGATTTTGTTACTAGTCTTCGGCGTTTCGACCACGTATTTGGTGCCTTCGGGTTGCTGCTCTGTGCGCACGAACATCTGTCCGCTATCAACCACCACATGTACGTTTGTCTTTTTTCCGTCGTCGGCGCTCGCGTTATCTCGGACGATAATTGTGCTGTTTGGGCGAATGACCAACGTGGAACCGTCGGCCATGGTTACGCGGGCGCGTCCGGTCGCCTGCGTCTGCACCGTATCGCCGGGATAAAGCTCTGTATCGCTGGCGGGATTAATAGTCTCGCGCGTGGCAGCGCGGATAACGCGCACGTCGCCTTCAAACGAGATGAAGCGGGCACCTGCCGGCGGCTTCGTTCCCGTCCCTACGTTTTTCAGCGGATTACCATATTTCCAGACGTAAAGGGCGGATGCACCAGCCAGCCCGCATAGGATGGCGATACCGATTAAGAGGTAGATAGTGCGCTTTTCTACTACCCACCAATCAAAAACGACACGAGGTTGTTTTGTACTCATTCTTTTGGAAGATATTTACAACTGAGGGGCAACTATAAAACGCGAGACACTCGAGCGTGCCAATCAAATCAATCCTGGACGAGGATATGACTGGCAATTCTAAAGGGTGAGAAAGTCAGGGAGCAGTCTAACGGCGAACTTTGTCAGCCATATTGGCGGCTTAAACAGCAACCAGAGCCATCCGAATCTAGCACAGCCACAGGACCACCTTCAAGCACTCTGTTGAGGAACTAGTCGCGTGTGGGGAAATCTGTTTTTGCCTGCGAGTCAGCTTCTTTCAGCGCTAGACGGTTATCACGGCCGTCCGTGGGGTCAAACGGGCGTTTATTTTCCTCTTTGTCATCTTCAAAAGGCGAATCGAAATCTTCCGGCAGATCAACGTCAATCTTAAGACCCGCGTGTTTGGCCCAGACCAGGGATGCAGCAACCGCACCCAGCAACACCGCAGCCACGAAAACAAGCGAGAACCAAATCGGAATAACCACGCCAAATGCAACAATCAACATCTTTAAGCCGATGAAAGTGAGGACTATGGCCAGTCCAATCTTGAGATAGTGAAACTTCTCTACCACCCCGGCTAACAAAAAATACATCGAGCGAAGCCCGAGTATGGCGAAGACATTTGATGTATAAACGATGAACGTGTTGGTGGTGATGGCAAAGATTGCCGGAATTGAATCTACGGCAAAGACAAGATCAGCAACCTCAACTATTACCAACACCAGCAGCAACAGTGTTCCGGTCAGCTTACCGTTTACTCTCGTAAAAAATTTTTGCTCTTCGTAACGATGAGTCAGCGGAATATAACGGGTGACCAACCGAACTATGGCGTTCTCCTCAGGCTGAATGTCGGTGTCTTCCTGGGCAAACATCCTAATGCCGGTGTAGACAAGGAAGCCGCCGAAGATATAGATAATCCAGTGGAAGCGATTGATCAGGGCAGCGCCCACAAAGATCATCGTCAGGCGCATCACCAGGGCTCCCAGCACACCCCAAAAAAGAACGCGGTGCTGGTACCTCGAAGGGACTTTGAAGTAGGAAAAGATCAACAGAAAGACGAAAAGGTTATCGACTGAGAGTGAGAGCTCGATCAAGTAGCCGGTGACAAATTCCAAACCCCTTTGAGATCCCTGGTACCAAAAGACGATGCAGGCAAAGATGATCGCCAAAGAGATCCAGACGCTGCTCCAGATCGCCGCTTCTCGATATTTAATTGCGTGGGCTTTGCGGTTGAAGAGGCCAAGATCTAGGCTCAGCATCAAAAGGATGAAGAGAGAAAAGCCAATCCAAAGTCCTGCTGAGCTGCCAATCGAGTCCATTCAGATAATTAACATAACATCGCTGGGCGTCTGGTGTCAGGTGGGAACACAGTTGTCAAAGGTCTAGCGCACATTTTGAAAGGGCTTATAGAAAGGACTTCTGTCGAGTAAGCGACTCCAATTGCCTACCCAGCTCTCCCACTGCCGTCACGCGTTGTTGCAGTGCTGCCGACCGTCCTTTACAATCCGCAATTTGCTGGAGAGGTAAGAATAATGCTCAAACAATTAGGGCGGCTGGAACGCACCCGCAGCATCATCATCATCGGATTCGCAGTTTTAATGGCAGTAAGTCTTGTTGTCTTCTATGCGCCCGGTCGCAACGCTAACGTAGAACCAGGCAAGAATACGCAGGTAGTTGCCAAAGTTGGCGGCGAAGAGATTACTGTTGCCGCGGTTGCTCAACTAAAGGACAACTATCAGCAAATGTTTGGCGGCAGGATCAGCCTGGCGCAGCTTGGCGGGAACAAACGTTTTGTCGAAGGATTGATTCGGGACCGCGTAGTTGCGCAGGAAGCCGCCCGGCTTGGACTTGCTGCGAGCGACGCAGAAGTCGCCGACAAGATTCGTAGGCAGTTTTCTGATGCCTCTGGTCAGTTTGTAGGCTTGGAACGTTATAAAGAGTCCGTCAAAGGTCGTTATGGCGATTTAGAATCCTTCGAGCGAAATGTTCGGGACGAGTTAGCGCAAGAGAAATTGAAAGCCTTCGTGACCGCGGCAGTCAGAGTCTCGGATGAAGAAGTGCAGGAAGACTACAAGCGAAAGCACACCAGCTTTGATGTGACTTACCTCGTCATATCCCCTGACAAACTTGCTGAAAAGATCCAGGTATCTGATGAAGAACTGAAAAGTTATTACGAACAACACAAGACTGACTATCGCATTCTCGAGCCACAAAAAAAGATTCGTTACGTTTATATAAACCAGGACAAGTCCGGAGAAAAACTTCAGATTTCCGACAAGGATTTACGCGATGAGTTTGAGAAGCTTCCGGCCAAAAGTAAAGAAGCTGGAGTGAGAGTGCAGCAGATTTTTTTGAAGGTGGCCCGCAAAGATCTTGACGCGCAAGTGGAGCAGAAGGCCAAAGATCTGATTGCTAAAGCTCGCGCGGCAAGCCCTGAAACGGGCGAGAAGGTTTTCGCTGATCTCGCGCGCGGTAATTCGGAGGATCCAGCAACCGCCAAGAGCGGAGGTTACATCTCGCGACTAATCAAGCAGAATCCGAATAAGCCTGACGGTCTTTATGATCGAGCAGTGGATATGGAGTTAGGCGCCGTTTTTGACATCCCGATCAAATATGCCGGCAACTGGTACATCTTGCGGCGCGGCGAGTCGGTAGCAAAAACGTTCGACCAAGCGAAACCGGATTTGCTGGCTTCGCTACGTAATCGCAGGGCCTATGCTGTTGCTGCTAAACTCGCGGAGCGCGCGCAGAGTCGGTTAAAGGAGACAAAAGATCCGCAAAAGGTCGCGCAGGAGTTTGCCGGCGAGGCAAGCATGAAACCTGAAGAGATGGTGAAAGACACTCCTTTCATCAAACCCGGGGACGACGTACCTCACATCGGAAGCAATCAGCAATTCGAGTCGGCTATTGCCCCTTTGAATAATGCAGGAGATGTGGGTGAGCGCATCGGAGTGAAGAGCGGATTCGCAATCCCTATGCTTGTTGACAAGAAGGAGCCGCGCCTTCCTGACCTTGAAGAAGTTAAAACGAAGGTCGCGGAATCGTTGAAAGAGCAACGGGCGAAGGAGCAGTTGGACCAAAAGGCCAGTGAGATTGCCTCCTCCCTGACCAGCGTTGCGGACCTTAAGTCAGCCGCCGGGAAGACAGGACTTGAAGTTGCCACTGAAGAGAGTTACAAGCCGGGCTCGACGTTGGGAAAGGCAGGCACAAGTCCTGCGTTGGATGAAGCAATTTATGCGCTGAAGACTGGAAGCGTAACCAGGACACCGGTGAAAGTCGGTGATAGCTGGGTTGTTGTGGGGACGACTAATCGCTACGAAGCTGACCTCGCGGCGTTTGCTCCGCAGAGAGAGCAGTTGACGCAGACAATGCTTTCGGCGAGACAAAACCAGCTTTTCGAAGATTACATTGCTGCTGTTCAGCAACGTATGAAGCAGGACGGAAAAATAAAAATTTACCAGGACGTGCTTACGAAAATGGAAGAGGACGAACCTGAAGTAGCGCCTGCACAGCTTCCGCAAATTCCCATCCCGACAAATTAGAGTTTCCCAGCAACCGAGAGCAAAGCCCGACCGTAAAGAAAGCTCCTACTCGAGACCAGGGAGCATTTCCTAACGGTCGGGTTTCTTTCGCTCGCAATCAATATCCGCGCATTAAAGGAGCCACTTGCGACTGCGCCACGGCAGTTCGAATCTGAAGCTCATTGCCCTGAGTTGTAATCTTGAGATTGCTTAAGGCGCTTCGCGCCAGCGTGCCTTTGGCGGCTGAAAGTCTATTGATGAACAATGCCCCAAACTGTTTCAATCCTTCGACCGTGTCGCCGAGATTTTTTGCCGAATATGTATCAACGGTTCGAGCCGCCACCATCAATTCAAGGTCCGCAGCAGTCAGCCCCAGCGCGCCATAGACCTGGCGCACGGCGGTTAGCTCTCGCGCAATTCCGTCGTTGCTAATTCTCAGGTTGCGCAGCAGCTCTTGAGAAATGTTTCCACCGAATCCCAGAATTGCATTCGAGTCACGACTTGCGAGCGCAATCAACTCAGCGTTCGGATGCTTGCGGGTCCTGTTCGCATCAATTACGCCGTGTACGCTCTCCAGGTCCCCCAAAGCCAGCGTGTTGCCATCAATAGAAGCAACCGCCAGATCCCGTACCTTCAAATCCCAAAGGCCCAGGAGCCTGATTTGCCGGTCCAGCTTAAAGAGATAAATCGTCTTCCCCTGATATTTCCGCTCGAGATATTTACCATTTGCGGCCATCCTGCCCGCAGCGACGATTGCGCCCGCGTTGAAAGTTCCCCGCGCTACCGCAACGGTTGTGATTTTTGTTATCCCCTCCGATGGGTACTTGTAACTCAGACCCAGGGCAATCTGATCAAAAGATCGAGGATCGAGTCCCGTCTGCGCCTTGAACTTCGCCAACTCAGCGTTGACTTCGGTCAACTTAGCAGGGTTCTCAGCCAGGAGTTTCGGCATTGCTTCGTCAAGCACGCGGGCTACATTGACCAGGGCCACGGCGTCAGACGGGGGAAGGGAAAACAACAACGACGGAGTTGGCTTTGAAACTGACGCACGACGGCCTTGTGCGAAGCCCTTATTTGAAACCACCGAAATGGCAAAGATACACGCCAGAGCGATGCCGATTGATTTGACAATACTATTCTTCACGATAGAAACCTTTCCTGATTTGGCCCAGATACGAGCCAATGGTTAATCAATACATAACTGGGAGATTGGTTTTTGGATCAACGTTGCCAGTTCGAAGCTGTCTCTTCGGATGCGATCCATACATTCCGAGGTTGGCCTGATTTTGATTTCCTTCCCTAATATCAGCCTCGGAACAAAAACTACACACTCCTCCTCCGATACGGCAAGGTCAGACACGTTCCAGCAGCAGCGCGAGTCCCATGCCGCCGCTCACACATAAGGTCGAGAGGCCGAATTTTGCACCCCGCCTTGCCATTTCATGTAGCAGAGTCGTCGTCATCCGAACGCCTGTGCAACCGATTGGGTGCCCTAAGGCGATTGCACCGCCGTTGACGTTTAGTCGATCGGAATCAAAATTGAGCTCTCGATCGCAGGCAATCACTTGCGCGGCAAAAGCTTCGTTAAGTTCGACAAGATCGATGTCGGCAAGTTTAAGTTCCTGCCTGTCGAGCAAGGCGCGTACTGCGGGCACGGGACCAATACCCATAATCTCAGGCGCAACTCCGGTTACTTCATAGTCGACGATTCGCGCCTGCGGTTGGGCGCCGGATTGTTTCAATGATTCTTCACTGATCACAATTAACGCTGCGGCTCCATCAGTGATGCCCGACGAGTTTCCGGCGGTCACCGTACCGTTTTCCGAGAACACTGGTCGTAGATTCACAAGATCTTCTTTTGTTGTACCGGCGCGACAATGCTCGTCGCGCTCGAAATGGGCGATTTGACCTTTTCGGCCCTTGATTTCCAACTTCACAATTTCCACATCAAAACGACCTCCCTCGATAGCTGCTTCCGCGCGCTGCTGAGAACGCAGCGCGTATTCGTCCTGGCTATCTCGAGGAATGTCATATTGGCGCGCCAGTCTTTCGGCGGTTTCGCCCATGACCATTCCCGACAATGGATCGCTAAATCCGTCGCGATACATGCCGTCCACCAGTTCAGTGTTTCCCATTCGCATTCCCCATCGTGCTCCCTCGGCAAAGTAGGGCACACGCGACATGCTTTCCGTGCCGCCCGCAAGTACTACTTCAGCTCGGCCAAGCATAATCTGCTGCGCCGCCAGAATGATGGCCTGAAGCCCCGAGCCACAGGCCTGGTTAACTGTAAACGCCGGCACCGTCTCAGGCACACCAGCTCGATAGATGATTTGACGCGCGACGTTTGGACCACCTCCTGCTTGACGGGCACATCCCCAGATCGACTGCTGAATTTCATCTGGCCGCAGATGAGCGCGGCTAAGGCTCTCCTTGGCCACCGCGACTCCCAGGTCTGCCGCGGTCCATGACGCGAGAGTTCCGCCAAAGCGACCGATGGGAGTGCGCACAGATGCTGTCAGATAGACGTTTCTCATTGCCAGTTTGTTAGCGTGTTGAATTCGAATTTGATTGACTAAAAATGGTAGCACAGGGTAGAAGTAACGGTGAAACAGACGCCCAAAAGCGCAGCTCCCTTTCGTGTAATGCGAAGAATCTGATCGCTAACAAACGCGGCGTCCTGAACAGAGGGACCCGTTCTCGCATACGGACAGTCTGCGTTACGTGGTCTGAATTTAGAACTACCCTCAAAACCGCTTACTGCCTCAATCTTCCGCTACGCTTTCAGACTTTGAGTTGCTCACGAGATGAGCGAACGAGTTAACACACCGGATCGACTACTGGCCGGGAGAATAAAGATCGCTGAACTGCTGGCCGCCCATGCAGAATGGTTTTGCACGCTTAGCGGTGGAGATTCTCAGGCTCTTAGTAAGAGCGAATTGGATATCGCGATTTCTCATGGAAGGCTAATTCTGACGTCCTGGACTGAAAAGGGAAGTCGCTCATGGAAAATCTTTGCCTGGGAATGGACTGGGGAAAAACTAGCGCTGCAGGCGTCACGCAGAATGGGCGCGGAGAGACCGTTAATCGAACTCGTACCGCGGGCTTCGGCGAGTGCGATTGCGCTAACAGTGAAGGCAGCACGCCAACGGCGCTGCGATCAACTGGGACAGATTGCCTGCTCCCTTCAATCAGATGCAAAACTCGAGCGCTCAGCGCTGAGTCCGGGGGCGCGCCGCAGACAGCCCGGACGTTATGCGCGAATCCTGCTGCGACAAAGGCATCAGCGCATCGCGGTCACCGGATCCGTCGCTTCAAGCAAGCCGAGCGATGCAGACGCGTTTCTGGCGGCGGCTTTGATGTGGTTTAAGCGAACAGGCGAGCGCGCACGGCCTCCTTATATTCAACAGCTTTGGTTAGTACTGGAAAAGGAACTCGTTAGGCCAACAATTCAACGCATTGTTTTGTTGCGCCCAAGCCTTCGTGAAGCAATCGCCGTTTACGAAGTTGACCAGCAGTTGACGCAGCTCAAGCCCATCAATATTCCGACGCGAGAAGATCTTTGGAAGAGGCGGCTTCCGCGGTTCCCGCCAATTCAAATCGTCCATGCTAACGAAACTGCTCAACGTCTGATTGCCCTCGCTCCAGAGGCGATTGATGTTGTCAGCGCCCGCCATGGCCAAACGCTTCGCTATTTTGGATTACCCTTCGCCCGTGTGCGCAAGGTGATGGGAACCGAGCGAGTCTGGTTTGGCATTGAAGGTTTGCGCCGGCAAATACTGGAAAAGAAAACTGAAAACGAGTGGACCAACCTCCTAATCGATTTGAGGGAATACCGATCGGCGAGTGCATCGGATCACCATCACGCGCTTTATCGCAACGCCGCAGAAGCCTGGCTGGAGGCTTTGCTGCGCCGTGATATTACCCGGCTCGATCCCGGTTTAATCATTGCGCCTCTTCACGCCCAGTTCAGAACATCCCGAGGCGGCACGGGGGGTGTTCGCCCTATAGATCTGCTGGCGCTGAGGCGGGATGGGCGCCTGGCCGTAATTGAGTTAAAGGTTTCAGAGGCTCGCGAGCACGTGTTGCAGGCAGCCGATTATTGGCAACGAGTCGAATCTCATCGTCGTCGCGGCCACATCTCCCGCGCAAAACTTTTCGCTGATCGAAGGATTCGAGACGAACCGCCGCTAATTTATCTAGTTGCACCCACGCTGCGGGTCCACCCTGCCTTTAACGCCCTGGCGCACTCTATCGCCCCGGACATCGAAATGTATCGCTTCGATATCAACGACGATTGGCGCGCCGGCGTACGCGTCATGCGTCGCATGCGCGTAAACCAGGGCCGGGTTTAATGGGCCGATAGTGGTTGCATTTGCAGGCCGAATGCCCTGGGATTTTCTCCCATGATAGCGGCAGCAAAAAAGCGCGGCACGTAAAACACGTTCTCAGATTGAAATGTTTCGTCCAGTTTATCGCGGCCGGCGGTCAAAGCGCAGATGCTACATTGCTTGTTCTGATCGTTGATAAGAAATTTGAGGTCTCGTGCCGTCTTCTGCTCGCCCCGATTGTATGCCAACAGCGCAAGCGCTTCCTTCATCGGGTCGTCTTTGAATTGAGCGAGGTTGTTCGTGATATAACGGGCAGCCGCATCAGCAGATGTCGCGACGTTTAATAAATCCTGCTTCGAAAGACCCAATCTTGCCCCGGTCTTCGGGACAAACTGAAACATGCCGAGAGCTCCCACAGAGTTTGGGGTCTGAATGTTCACATATTCGGATTCGATCCAGGGAATGTAGAGGCCGATCAGCGGCGAGACGTTGCGGGCCTTGAATACTGCAATTAACGTCGGTGCTTGAGTCTGTCCTCTCTCGAAGACAAAGCGCGCATCGCCTTTCCACAAACGATCACCGCCATTGTTGCCGATGCGTCGGGCGTATTGGTCAACCGAGTGCTCAATTTCCGCTTCGAACGCAGGTGTAAATTCATATTCACTTCCGGAAATCTCGCGCGCGATTTGCCGCGCTTGTTCAGCGACAAACGCGGTTCGCTCGGTTTGGGACATCTGATGGTAGACCTTACCAGACCATGTGCCCTGAGCAGCCGTTTCTTGCGTGCTAGTTGTTAGAAAAAGTGTCAGGCCTAAGACTAGTAGAAGCATCTTTCGGAGTTTCATTTTGTTGTTCCTCATAGTATTTGATTTGAATCACATTAGGACACTACCCTGGGGAGAGTTCACACGTTGTCGTCACCCTATTTGTTAAGCGAGAAACCCTGGTGAAAGTGTTCATCATGGGGCAACAAATTTGCGTCCGTAAATAAAGTTTTTTAATTGGGGGTTAGTCTGGCTTGGGCACGCCTTAGAGCGACGCCGAAAGATGCTAGAATCTGCCAGTGATGACGACACTTTCGGCGGATAACCTGACAGGGCTGCTAATTGAATGGCGGCGCGGAGACAAAGCTGCACTCGATAAGCTGACCCCTCTGGTCTACGACGAAATCCGACGCATCGCGCACCGTTACATGCAGAGCGAGCGCGAGGGCCACACGTTGCAAACCACTGCGCTCGTAAATGAAGCATACCTACGACTGGCGGATCAGCAAAAAATCGACTGGCAGAACCGCGCGCACTTTTTTGCCGTGACTGCGCAGATGATGCGCCACATTTTGATTGATCATGCGCGCCGGCGACATTACGCGAAGCGCGGCGGAGAAGCGCACCAAGTTCCATTGGAGGAAGGTGTCTTAATGTCCCGGCCTCGGGCGGCGGAGCTGGTGGCCCTTGATGAAGCCTTGATCGAATTGGCTAGACTTGATCCACGGAAAAGTCGGGTTGTGGAGCTCCGTTACTTCGGTGGGTTGAGTCTCGAAGAGACGGCAAAGGTATTAAAGGTTTCTTCCATTACGGTGCGGCGCGACTGGCGTGGGGCGAAAGCCTGGCTCTACAGAAGGATGAAGGGTGAGGGATGAAGGATGAAGGATGAGGGATGTAGGGATGAGATCAATTGAATCGCTGATTACCGAATGATGATGGGAGACCCCAACTGGCTGCTTTTGATTCATCCTTTATCCTTTAACGTGATGACTCCCGAACGATGGCAAGAAGTTGAAGAGGTACTGCAGGGCGCGCTTGACCGTCCGAGGCAGGACCGCGCCTCGTTCCTTGCCCAAGCCTGCGGACAAGATGACGAATTGAAAGATGAGGCAAAATCACTAATTGACGCTTACGACGAGGCAGGCGATTTCATTGAGCAACCTGCGATTGCTCATGACGCGCAGGTCCTGGTTGGCGACAATCCGGACGAGAACATCGGACGTGAGCTTGGTCCCTACAAAATCACAGAGCGCCTGGGTGGCGGCGGCATGGGCGAAGTCTACCTTGCTTTCGACGGCCGGCTCGATCGCCTCGTCGCTTTGAAGATCCTTCCCGCTTACTTCGCATCGGACGACAAGCGCATGCGACGTTTTCAGGGGGAGGCCCGCGCCGCTTCAGCTTTAAACCATCCGAACATTCTCACCATTCACGAGGTAGGAGAATTCGAAGGCGTCCCTTTTATCGCCACAGAATTCATTGACGGGCAAACGATACGCGAATTGATTAACCTCCAAGACATATCACTGGATGAAGCTTTGGACGTAACGGAGCAGGTTGGGTCAGCACTCTGCGCCGCCCACAGCGCTGGTATCGTGCACCGCGACATCAAGCCCGAAAATATCATGCGACGTACCGATGGGCTGGTAAAAATTCTGGACTTCGGTATCGCCAAACTGATGGAACAACAACAGCCTGACTATTCCGGAACTCCATCTGGTGCCCGGACTCAAACCGAAGCCGGTTTGGTGATGGGAACAGTCGGCTACATGTCGCCGGAGCAGGCGCGGGGACTCACGGTTGACGAACAAACGGATATTTGGAGCTTAGGTGTCGTGCTGTATGAGATGCTTGAGCAACAGCGGCCATTTGCCGGGGCAACGCGCATGGATACGATCGTTTCGATACTTGAGCGCGAACCGAAGCCACTTTCCGAACCCGCCAATGGACCATCTCCAGTGTCACAAGAGTTAAATCGTATAGTCGAGAAGGCTCTGTGCAAGGAAAGGACGGAGCGTTACCAAACGGCAACCGATCTACTGGCAGACATAAAGAGCGTCAGACAGCGACTCGCAATCGCGCCGCAATCAACTAACCCCGCTAGCTCAAAGATCATCCAGGCAACACGAAAGCCTTCGCGCCGCCGTTTTGTTTGGTCCCTTACCGGCGTTGCTGCTTTGCTGATAGTGGCTGTAGTCGGGACGTTTATTTACAGGCGGCCTAGGCAACAGCCGCAGATTGCCACCACGGCAGAAGCCACAGCGACGACCAGGAAATCGTACGGGCAAATGAGCGAGGCGGAACGATTGGCGTTCATCGACCAACAAGAGCAACGTATTTCAACGATGATGGGCGATCGTCCCGTAAAACTTAACGACGAGGCCCTGGGAGTTATCAAATTGTACGTTGACCGTTATGTCGCCCGCGGCAGCAACGTCTCAGCCGAGCGAAGAGAAGAAAGCCTTAACGAAATTTATTCGCGGGCAAGGCCCTATGTGCCGCTGATCGCTCGTTCGTTTGCAGCGCGCAAAGTTCCGGTAATTATCGGCATTTACCTGCCCGTTATCGAGTCGGCATATCGAGACTGTTATGAAAACGGTTTTGGCGCCAAAGGCTTGTTCCAGTTTCTGCCGCAGACGGCGCAGCAGTACGGCGTCGCACCCCAGGAAATGTGCGACGTGGAAAAGATGACGCCCGCTGCCGCGCATTACATCGCGGATCGCATGGCCGAACTCGGAGAGGATTCGGAAAGCGTGACGTTGGTGCTGCTCAGCTACAATCGTGGGCCCGAATGGGTACGGAATACTCTGCGGGAACTAAGGGGAACGGAGAATTACGCAAGAAATTTCTGGACGCTTTTTGCTCACCGCGAAGGACTTGATGATACTTTTCGTAATGAAAACGCGGGCTATGTACCAAACTTTTTCGCAGCCGCGATTATTGGCGAGAATCCGGAGACTTTCGAATTGCCAACACCACCGCTCTCTACCTTGAGTGTTCCCCGCGCGCCGCAGTGATGTCAGGAACGAGTCCCTTAATACAGAACGCAGAGTTTTTCGACGCTTCCTACCGACTGCTTTCAATCCAGGTCCTACTGACTTTTAGTGTTTCACAAACACATCATCCGGGTCGTTACTGGCATGAGCAGGGTGGGCGGCCACCGGAGCGGAACGCATGCTATTCATCGCTTGATCAGCTGAAAGAATTCCTGAAACACGCATTTTAAACTCGTCGGCATTGCTCGCGTTGTGCAAAGCTTCCTCCATCGAGATGAGCCCTGACTGAACGAGATGAAATAGCGACTGATCAAAAGTCTGCATGCCATACTGCGAAGTACCCGCTGCAATTGCCTCGCGGATTAACGACGACTTTTCTTCGTTGACTATGTAATCGCGAATCAAAGATGTTGAGACCATGACCTCGACTGCGGGCACTCGACCTGCACCCTTGGCGGCTCGAACTAACCTCATCGAGATAACCGCTTTAAGAATGCCGGCGAGCTGAATGCGCACCGATTTTTGTTGGTGAGAAGGAAAGGAAGACACGATGCGCATGACCGTTTCAGTTGCATCAAGCGTGTGCAGCGTAGATAAAACCAGGTGACCGGTCTCCGCAGCCGTCAAAGCTGTTTCGATAGTTTCATCATCGCGCATTTCGCCGACGAGTATTACGTCCGGATCTTGTCGCAGAGCGCCGCGTAGAGCTTCAGCGAACGATCGAGTGTCAACGTCAACTTCACGTTGGGTAACAAAGGATTGTTTATCGCGGTGCAAAAACTCGATCGGGTCCTCAATTGTTACGATGTGTCCGCTGCGCCGGGCATTTATCCTGTCGATCATCGCGGCCAAAGTTGTGGATTTGCCGGAGCCGGTCGCGCCTGTCACAAGAATCAAGCCTCGCCGTTCTTCGGTAATCCGATCAATGACTGGGGGCAATCCAAGGTCTGACGTGCTCCTTGTTTGGTCTGGGATAACGCGTAACACAATGCTCACCGTGCCGCGCTGCTGAAAAATGTTGGCCCGAAATCTTCCCAGCCCGTTCACGCCATACCCGATGTCCACTTCGTTGACTTCCTTGAACCGTTGTTTTTGACGGTTCGACATCATGGCGAATGCCATATCCAGAGTGTCTTCCTGTTTAAGACGGGGGGCGTCGGCTACAGGATGGAGTTCGCCTCCGATTCGCATGACGGGGAACGCTCCGACCTTTAGGTGCAGGTCGGATGCGCCATGCCCAGAAGCAACTCGTAGCAAATCATCAATTTTTACGGACATACAGCGATTGACCTTTCGAACCTGGGAACTCTGAGACGGGTTTTTGATTGTGTGCGCGGGAAGGAACGCGTGTAAGAAAGTACGGGGCGCATCACCACGACAGAATCCAGCAATGCTGGACTGAATATAGCCTGTTAGAGCTATCAGCGTCAACATTTAGGGCTTTTTGACTTGCTTTCCGGGCAAAATGAAGCAGCGAGCAAATAGAATTGCTCGCTGCTGGTGTTTGGCGGGAATGTGCCTACATTAGTCCGTCATCTTAGCCGCTGTCTGATACTTCATGACCGGCTCTGCTCGATAAGTGTCACTCCCTACGTCCGTCCCCTTTCCTGATTCGAAGCCATTATTCCCCGGCTGTGAGCTCTTAGACGGTTTCACATAGGTTAGCCAATCCCCGGGCGCTTGTCGCTCTCCTTTAGTGACATCAAAGAAAGCCTTCTGGATTTTTTCAGTAATAATCCCGCGACCACCAGCCCCCACCGTAATGCGATCCACTGAGCGAATAGGAGTAATCTCCGCAGCCGTTCCCGAGAAAAACAGTTCATCGGCAACATAGAGCGCGGCGCGCTGGATGCTTCGCTCCTTAACTGTAATACCCAACTCGTGGCAAATTTGAATCACGCTGTCTCGTGTAATTCCCGGCAGAATTGACGAAGAAAGTGGCGGGGTTAATACCATTCCGCCGCTCACCATAAAAATATTTTCACCCGATCCCTCCGAAACGTAGCCACGATCATCGAGCGCGATGCCTTCGGCAAAGCCGTTGAGCAATGCCTCCATTTTGATTAACTGGGAGTTCATGTAGTTAGCGCCGCTCTTGGCCATCGCGGGCATTGAGTTTGGCGTCAAACGATTCCACGTTGACACGCAAACATCGACGCCCTTTTCAATGGCGTCATCGCCGAGATACTT
>JBHEMV010000001.1:0-16947 GCA_046262375.1 Pyrinomonadaceae bacterium | reverse complement strand
CCCTCAAAAATGCTGGAACCATAATGAAGAACGTGAGACATGACATGCACTCGGGCATCGTTCCAGTTTATAAACTGGCCGTCGTGCCAAACGACGTCGCAAATGCGCGTAGTTGCCACATCTTTCGCTTTGCCTTCTTTTGAGAACATACTGTTCTACTCCCTTCGGGAAATCAGTCTCGGGAAACGGATGGGCAGGAGGCTCTAACTTTAAGTCGTGTGCAGAAACGGTTTCTTCGAAATCAATTCTACATGAAGCTTTGTGGTTTCAGAAAGAACGGGTGTTAGGGTCCTTGGAACAGGGCACAATACAGTAATTCTAGTTTGCCTGGCAAGGTCTGGCTTATCTCGAGTCTCTTGTGAAGTGATGCAAGCTTTAGCTGCGCGCAACTCCCACTTTGTTTTACAGGACCTCGGATAGAGGCACTTTGCCTGGCAAGGTGCGCTTGATTCAATGAGGTTGGCAAAGTAACATCAAAATGATTCATCAAATAGCTAAGATTGTTAATCCTTCACTCATTCCGGTGAAGTACAGAGAGTATCCTCCGCGAGACCTGGTTCGCTGCCCGATTTTGCTGGGCCTACTTTCACTTTTAATAATATCTGTCGACTGCCGCATGACCGAAAAAACCGAAACACCGAATTCCACCACGCAAGCAGACAACAATCCGGCCAATCCAATCGCCATCCATCGGCGCGCAATTGCAATCGACATGCACGCGGATACGACGCAGCGCCTGGTTGACGAAAAGGTGGATCTGGCCCGCCGTTTGTCAGACGGCCACTTTGATTCCGTGCGCGCCCTCGAAGGTGGACTCGACGCACAATTCTTTTCCATTTGGGTGGAGCCGGATTTGTTTGGAGGTGGCGGGCAAGGGGCGATGAAACGTGCCGATGATCAAATCGCCGCGGTGCATGCATTAACGGCAAGCCATCCGGAAATTTGGAAGTTTGCCACGTCAGCCGCTGAAATTCGTAGCATTGTTTCCGAGGGAAAATTAGCTGCATTGACCGGTCTCGAGGGCGGATATGCGATTGACGAGAAAATCGAGAACGTAGAGCGCTATTACAATATGGGAGTGCGTTACATGTCGCCGGCCTGGAGCGTCAGCACCAGCTGGGCGGGATCTTCGGGCGACTCAGTGGGCCAGACCCGCGGTCTGAATGAATTCGGCAAACAGGTGGTTCGCGAAATGAACCGGCTGGGCATGATGGTCGACGTTTCGCATGTTTCCGATCATACGTTTTGGGACATTGTGAACACCTCCACGAAACCGGTGATTGCCACTCATTCCGGGTGCCGCGCGATTGCCGATGTTCCACGTAATCTCACCGACGATATGATTCGGGCACTTGCCAGGACGGGCGGCGTCGTCAATGTCATCTTCTATCCCGAACACCTTGAGCCGGGCTGGAGCGAAAAGAAAAAAAAGGTTGATGCTGAGATCGCTCCCGGTGTTCAGCGTGCTTCCGAGGAGGAGAAAGGCGACGTTGCGCACAAGAAACTCGCGCGCGATCGGGTAAGACGCGAAGAGTTTGCAAAGCGTCTGCCTCCCGTCGGTGTCTCTCGACTTGTCGATCACATCGATCACATCGTGAAGCTTGTAGGGATCGAATATGTGGGAATGGGATCCGACTTCGACGGCGTGCAGTCGACGCTAAGCGATCTGGCGACAGTTGCCGATTTGCCCAATTTAACGCGCGAGTTGTTGCGGCGAGGTTATTCCGAAAGCGACGTCGATAAAATTCTGGGTGGCAATATGCTGCGCGTTATGGACGAGACTCAATCAAAGTAGTATCTGCGGGCTGCAAGCTCTCCACGATTTTTGCGAGTTAATAGACCGTTCCGAGGCGGGGCTGCTAAATAATAGTTTAACCGCAGAAAACCCAGAGGGCGAGCCGTATCCTCAGGACAGATTTCATGGCATCGAAACAGGCGAACACGCGGCGACCACGCATTGGTTTCCACGCCCCGATCAAAGGTGGTCTCCACCAGGCACTTGTCGTTGCCAAAGATATTGGTTGCGACACGGTACAACTGTTTTCGCGTAATCCTCGTGGCTGGGCCGCAAAACCACTGACGGCAGCCGATGTTTCTTTATTTAAAAAGGTACGCCGCTTAACCAAACTGAAACCAGTCATGGTTCATTGCAACTATCTTGTTAACCTCGCCGCCGCCGATGATTTGATGCTGGAAAAATCGAGGGCCTCCTTTCGGGAAGAAGTTGAGCGTGCGCTCTTGCTTGGCATTGACTACCTGGTGGTTCATCCGGGAAGCTCACGCGGAGCTTGCGAGGCCGACGGGATTCGCACCTGCAGCGAGAGTATTAAGTTTGCCTGTCGCCGGCTAAATTTGGGAAAGCTGCGGATTCTTCTGGAGAACACTGCGGGGCAGGGCGAGTGTATTGGACATCGGTTCGAACACCTTCGAGAAATCATGGATGCCTGCCCGAAGCTATCCCTGGGGGTTTGTTTCGATACGGCCCATGCATTCACTGCCGGGTACGACATTCGCGAGGAAGACGGTTTAAAGGCACTGATAAGTAAGCTTGAAGCTACCGTACGGACCAGGAATGTCCGCGCGATTCACTTTAACGACTCCCGCGCCGCATACAACTCACGAGTTGACCGTCACTGGCACATCGGCGAGGGACACATCGGCACGGAAGCACTGCGCCGCGTGGCCCAACACCCCAAACTATCTCACGCAGCGTTTATTCTCGAAACGCCCTACGATGATCCGAGAGCAGACCTCACAAACCTGACCATGCTGCGGTCTTTTGTCGACCACGGCGCCGCTATATAGAAAAAGGAGACTAAGTGTTAGACAAACGCGTAATCGCTGCGTTAGGATGTTGCTGAAATGATAGAACGATGAAGCATTTTCAGCCAATTTCCAAACTCCTCCTAACGGTGCCGCTTCTGCGCTGCGCTTTCTAGCGCGGTTTAGCGGGGCGGCGAATCTCTACGCAAAAATTAATAGGTGGACGGCGTAGCGCTAGGGCTATTCGAGCGCTTAAGCCCGTTAGAGCGCAGTTTAATGTAGAGTGATTACCAGGACACGAGGGACATGGACGAGAAATATTTTCCGCAAAACATAGAGAAGAAATGGCAGCAGCATTGGGAACAATCGCGGGCTTTTGAGGCGCGTTCTGAAGATCCGCGCCCGAAATTTTATTGCCTCGAGATGTTGCCGTATCCATCGGGTTTTCTTCACATGGGCCATGTGCGCAATTATTCCATCGGCGATGCGCTCGCCTGGTACAAACGTTTACAGGGATTCAATGTGCTGCATCCGATTGGCTGGGACAGCTTTGGCCAACCTGCCGAGCAAGCCGCGATCAAGCGCGGTGTTAATCCGCGCGACTGGACTGAAGAAAATATCGCTCATATGCGAGGACAAATGCAGCGGCTGGGAATTAGTTACGATTGGTCACGCGAAATTGCGGCGCATCGTCCGGACTATTACAAATGGGACCAGTGGTTTTTTCTGAAGATGTATGAGCGCGGAATGGCTTATAAGAAGTTGTCTGCGGTCAACTGGTGTCCCAATGAAGGCACGGTGTTGTCCAACGAGCAGTCGTCGGGTGGCGTTTGCTGGCGTTGCGGCGCGCCCGTAGAGAAACGAGATCTCGAACAGTGGTTTCTGCGCATCACCGAATACGCAGAACAATTGGTCGAGGATATCAGGGAAATTGAAACCGGCTGGCCGGAGAAAGTTCTCAAACGCCAGCGCGACTGGGTTGGACGAAGCCAGGGTGCCAATATCGACTTTGCTGTGAAAGACAGCGATAAGAAGATTCGAGTGTTTACGACACGCATCGACACGATCTTTGGAGCCACGGCAATAGTGCTGTCGGCCGCGCATCCGCTCATCGATGAACTTCTGGAAGACTCTTCATTGAAGATCGACGTAATGGCGTTTGCTCAGAAGATTAAAATCGAAAGAGCACCGTCCACCGGCGCAATGGAAGAAGAAGATCAGAAAGAGGGCATTAATACAGGAGTCCTCGCTATAAATCCTTTTAGCGGCGAAGCGATTCCTGTTTGGGTGGCCAACTATGTGCTGATGGATTACGGAACGGGTGCGGTAATGTCGGTTCCCGCTCATGACGAGCGCGATTTCGAATTCGCGCAAAAATATTCGCTGTCAATCCGTCGTGTGATCGAGCGCATCTCGCACGAGCAGGAGTCGATCGCACATGATCCATTGAGTGAAGATCAGTCGGTAGCAATGCAGCATGCTTTCACGGACTACGGCATTCTGGTCAACTCAGCCGATTGGAGCGGGAAGCTTTCGGAAGATGCGATGGCGGAGATGGTCAACTACGCAGAAAAGCACGGCTTTGGCCAGGCGGCTGTAACCTACCGCATTCGCGACTGGGGAGTTTCACGCCAGCGATTTTGGGGTGCACCGGTTCCAATTATTTACTGCGACAAGTGCGGCGTTGTGCCGGTCCCGGAAAAAGATTTGCCGGTCCAGTTGCCTGACCACGCCGAGTTTACAGGCTCGGGCGAGTCGCCTCTGGCTGGGGTGGCTGAGTTTGTGAATACCACCTGCCCGAAGTGTAAGGCTCCCGCGCGTCGTGAAACCGATACCATGGATACGTTCGTCGATTCATCATGGTATTTTTTCCGTTATACGGATCCACGCAACGAGGCTGCACCTTTTGATCCCGCGGTCGTCAAAGAATGGACGCCGATAGATCAATATATCGGCGGCGACTCTCACGCGGTAATGCACCTGATCTACACGCGCTTCTGGACGAAGTTTATGCGCGATATTGGTCTTGTTTCTTTTGGCGAGCCGGTGAAGAAGCTGCTGACGCAGGGCATGGTGACTAACCGCGTCGAAGGAACTGACGAATGGAAAGCCATGTCGAAGAGTCTCGGCAACGGCGTCGATCCCGACGAAATGATAGCCGCTTTTGGAGCCGACGCTGCGCGACTTTTCATTCTCTTCGCGGCCCCGGTCGAAAACGAACTGCGCTGGTCCGAAACTGGAATCGAAGGAGCGGTCAGATTCCTTCGGCGCGTTTACACGATGGTCTGGCGTTGGCGGGAGCGTTTGTCGAACGTCGCAGGTGAACATTTCAAGCCGGAGGGCGTAGATTGGACCCCTGGAGCGCGTTCGTTGCGGCGCAAAACCCATCAAACCATTGAGCGCGTAACCAGGGACTTCGACGGGCTACATCTCAACACGATCGTGGCGGCGTTGATGGAGTTGTTCAACGAGCTCAACGATTTTAACGCTCAACCCGGAACCGCGTCTGACGCAGATGTGTTTGTAGTGCGCGAAGCATTGGAGTCTCTGGTGCTGATGCTTGCGCCTTTCGCTCCCCACGTTGCCGAGGAGATGTACGAAGGACTGGGCCATAACGGTGGATTGTTGAACTCTGCGCGTTGGCCCAGGGCCGATCCGGAATTGGCGCGCCGCGAGGAGTTGGAGATTCCGATTCAAGTAAATGGGAGACTGCGTTCGCGCCTTTTAACTTCGCCGGAAGTGAGTGAAGATGAACTCCGCAAGGCGGCGCTCGACGACGAGAAGATTAGAGCGTTTATTCAAGGACACGACGTTGTCAAAGTGATTGTTGTACCGCAGCGATTAGTGAATGTGGTGGTGCGGTAGATCCAGACTTGTCGTGACCTCAAGGCATTGCTGGAAAGCCTTCTAGTGGTTGCTTGCTCCCAGAGTAGCCGCTAGAATCAACCGCGACTATCATCTTTGCCGCCGCTTCATAACGCATAAATGAAAGAATGCCCAGCCTGTAGGCGCTGTTTTCCTGACGAGATCAACCATTGTCCGCAGGACGGCGATGCGACTACACCATCGCTTCTGGGCGAACCAATACTCGATGCTCGTTACCAATTAGAGAGACGACTTGGCCAGGGTGGAATGGGAGTTGTTTTTCAAGCGCGGCACATTTTTCTTAAAACATCTCATGCCATCAAAGTGATCTTGCCGGATTTGGTTGGAAACGATCCGATGCTGGTCACGCGTTTTCGCCAGGAGGCGCTTGCCGCTGCGGCCATTCGTCATCAGAACATCATCGCTGTCACAGACTTTGGTGTCGTGCGGGGCACTATGCCTTTCTTAGTGATGGAATTCGTAAATGGTAAATCGCTGCAGGATATTCTTGCTGAAGAAAAAGCGATGTCGCCGGCAAGGGCATTGGAGTTCGCCTCTGCTATGGGTGCAGGTGTAGGGGCAGCGCATCGACAGAACATAGTGCATCGCGATCTGAAACCTTTGAATATCATGACCCAGGCGGGCCAACCTGTGGCCCAGGGTCTGAAGATCCTCGATTTTGGTTTGGCTAAGATCAAATCCGGCGAGCTGCTCGGCTCATTTATTCAAGCAAAAACCAGTGGATTGATGGGGTCGCCTTTTTATATGGCTCCGGAACAATGGTCGGATGAAGACCCAGACGCAAGAGCAGACATCTACAGCCTGGGAATAATTCTCTACCAGATGCTTTCCGGAGATGTGCCATTCAAGGGTTCCTCGATCCCTTCAATCATGAAGAAGCACATTACACTCCCGCTGCCAAGTTTTAAGTCGGTCGGTGTCGAAGTGTCGCCACGAATTGAAGCGGTGGTCCGTCACGCATTGGAAAAAGAAGTATCTGAACGCACACCGTCAGTCGAGGTTTTTCTTGAGGAGTTGAAAGAAGCGGTAGAGTCACCCGGTTCGACCAGGTTTTCCGGTGGAAGAACTGCTCCGCTCCAGCCTGGCAAGACCGTCCTCACGCCGGTCGCAATTACGGGTGCGTCTTTGCCACAGGCAACTTCAGAGACTGAATTTGACTCGATGGCCGGCACTATTAGTTCCTCAGCATTGGACGCTGAAGCTCAGAAACAGATCTCCGCTTCGCGCGAAGGTTTGGAACGCGAGCAACAAGAAAGCGATCGAATTGCTCGCGAAGGACTCGCGCGCGAGGCCGAAGCCCGCCGCAAAGCTGAGGAGGATAAGGAGAAGAAGCGAAAGGAACAAGAGCAACGCTTACGGAAAGAGAGGGAAGATCGGGAACAGCATGAGCTCAGGCAGCGCGAAGAGATGGAACGCGTCGAGCGTCAGACGAAAGAGCGCGAAGATCGGCTGGCCCGCGTCGCCACCATTATCCCATCTCAGGTCACTGTGGTAGATCAGGCAGCTCCTCAGGTGTCGCAAGGGGTCAGGACAGAGGTTATCGGCAATAATAGTTTCCCAGGGGTTGTTCCTATCCCTTCCGAGAGTTTACCTCCTTCGACAATCTCAGCTCCCGCCCAGAGGAAGAGTAACTTGTTGTTGATGATCGGGGGGGCGGCGCTGGTTCTATTGTTGCTGGTGGGCGGAGTCGGCGGATACTTTTTGTTGAGGTCAAGATCTGCTGCTCCCGGAACCCCAGGATCAAACGATGCGAACCAGGGTACGAACAAAACGAGCGAAAATATCAAAGCTGATCTAGTTGAGATTCCAGGCGGGACATTTCAGATGGGCCGCAATGATGGACCACCACAGGAGCGGCCGGAACACTCGGCAACGGTTCAGAAGTTTTATGTGGATCGGACAGAAGTGACGAACGCGGAGTATGCTGATTTTGTGCGCGAGACCAGCTATGAATCGCCCGACCACTGGGTTGGAGGAAAACCCTTAACCGGCGAGGAACGGTGGCCAGTTGTAAATGTGTCGCCGAAGGATGCTGAAGCCTTCGCGGCCTGGCGCTCTAAACGCGACGGAGTCACCTATCGGTTGCCAACGGAAGAAGAGTGGGAGTTCGCGGCACGCAACGGAGGTGAATTTAAGTCCTATCCATGGGGAGACGCCTGGGAAGAAAAGCGGGCGGTGGTGAAGGAATCTTCTCCCCGGCCGGTGGGAACTTATCCTGACGGTAGAGATCGCTGGGGGGTGTTGGACCTCATCGGAAACGCTTGGGAATGGACTTCTTCCAAAGCCGCCGTCTACACGGGTACGGCGGAAATTCCTGCCGCGAACAAAGAATGGGTTGTCGCTCGCGGCGGATCATATGCAAGTGATCCAAATGACAAGCAGATCCCGATCTCAGCTACCTATCGAGACTGGTTTGAGCCCACATTGAAACACCCGAATTTTGGTTTTCGACTGGCGCGCTCCGCCCAGTAGTCAACCGCAAACCGTCAGTTTGCGACGCAGCCTCCTACCTACTCTCAAGCCACTATCAGTTTGGGCCGCAAACTAACGGTTTGCGGTACAGCCCTGCTAATTAGATTATCGCCCGCAAATTGGGCTACAATCCGCGTTCATAAGCCTGGTGAAGTTGTTTTGTCCAATTATCGGCGTCTGTAATTAAAGCTACAGTCACGAGCTACAAGGAGAGGATCGATGAGAGCTTCCTCGAGTTTTCGCTTTATTTCGCTGTTTTTTGTGATTTCGGTAGGTTTGTCCATTGCCAACCTTCGTGCGCTGGGCCAGGACGTCGGAGCTGAGCTCGGCGGGGCCGCCGGAATTTTTAGACCGAAAAATCCGGAAACAAAGAAACGGACAGTTAAGCCATCGGGAACGAGGCGCGGTTCTGTGTCACGTACGTCAGGGTCATCGACTGGCGGCGTCGCGGAACGGGTTGAGGATTTACTGGACAAGGGAAATGAGTTTCGCGACGCACGCAAGTTTGCCGAGGCTGAAGCGAGCTATCAAAGCGTTCTGCAAATTAGACCACGCGATGGGCGTGCGGCCTACGGAATGGGCAACATTTATTCCGATCAGCAACGTTGGGAGGAGGCGGAAAGCTCCTACCGAAATGCCGTGCAGTGGAGTCCCTCAAACGTCGATGCACTTATTGCATTGAGTGTGGTACTGGTCCAACCGCGCACGGGCGCCAGTAACGCGAAACGATTCGCTGAAGGCGAAAGCTTCGCTCGTCGAGCGGTGCAGCTACAGCCAAGGAATGCTGTCGCCTGGGATCGACTAGGCGCCGCGCTTCAATCTCGCGGCGTATTCAATAATGAAACCGAGCATTCCTACCGGCGCGCCGTAGAACTGGACGCCAACTTTCCCGTAGCCTATGCGCATCTGGCACGCGTCCTGAAGCGCATGGGACGCGTAGACGAAGCAGCGCCGCTTTATCGAAAAGCGACGAGTCTCGCCAAAGATCCAGCCACATTGAATCTTATTGCTGAGTCGCTGCAAGCAGAACAACAGTGGGAAAATTCCGAACCGGTTTTAAAACGCGCTCTCGAACTCGATGCTCGCAATCCGACGGCCCTTTTGTTATTGGGTCGAATGCTAGTGGTCTTCAAACGGTATCAGGAGGCATTGCCATATTTAAAGCTTGCTACCGAAGTCAGTCCTCGAGCATTTGAGCCGTTCAATCTTCTGGGTCGTGCCTATCTCGCTATGGATCGATTTGAAGAAGCGGAGGCGACCTACGAGCGAGCTTCACAATTTGCTTCAACGGGCGATCGAAAGCAACTAGCGGGCGCCTTCGGTTTCGAAGGCGTTGGAGATGGTTACGTGAAGGCATCAAAGAAGCCCAGCGCCGCCCGCGCTTATAAGCGAGCTCTCGACCTCGATCCAGGAAATAAGGCATTGGAACAGAAACTTTCCAGGGTGCGCTAGCGCCGACGTCGAGCTCGGTTTAGTTAGGAGCGGATCTCACTAATGAAGAGTTGCCCGAAATGTAATCGTACATTTGCAGAGGACAATCAAAAGTTTTGCACCTTTGATGGTGGCTTGTTAGAAACGGCTCAGGAACCTTTCGATCCCGAGACCACGATTGCCAGCGTTTCCGCTAACCGGGGATTCACTTCCTCAGAAACGCAGGGGGATAACCCGGCTGGCAATCCGTTGCCCGATTTTAACTCCACTGTCGCGACTTCAGCTTCTTCCCAGACAGCCGTATTTCCTAAGAATACTGGCCCAACGGGTGCGACAACGGCTTCTACTCGGCGACCGCCACCCTTGCCACCACTGCAACATCCGCCATTACCTCACACAGCCGTCGATCAGCAAAAAACGAAATCAAAGCTACCTCTAATACTCGGCATAGCGCTGTTGCTTCTTGTCCTCGGGGTTGGCGCCGTGGTGGCTATATTCTTTCTGGTGATCAGGCCGAGACTTAATGAGAGGCGATTTGATACCCCCATCGTGACGAAAGCCGACAAAGCGGAAAACCCAACCGATAACAGCGGCTCCACGGCTACCAACATTGAGACGAAGACCGAAAGCGAGTTTGTGGCACCTCCCAATGCCGTAAAGTTTGCCAACTCACAAGGAAACCTTGATGGCAAACTAGCGGAGCATTACTTCGACTTCTCGTTCTACTATCCAAATACCTGGGCCGTGGATCCGAAGGCGGGAGTGCCAGGCGCAAGCAACTTTGTCAAAGTGGAAAGAATGTTGCCGCCGGATTTCACGCAAGAGAACTTCGCGGTTGGCTGGTATACGAGTGGAGGAACTTTTGCAGCAGATGAGCCGACGTTTCCTCAGATCGTGCAGCTTTTGGAGGGAAATCTGGCGAATGGCTTTCCCGAGTATCGCAAAGTGTCGGAAGGTCGGACGAAGGTAAATTCTCTTGACGGTTATGAGTTCCGATTCATCAGTTTGTCTAAGGGAACTGAAAAGGGGGACATCCAACTCTGGGGTCGCGTTATCTTTTTGCCTACGGGCGTGGCGGGCGAGCAAACGGGCGCGACTCTAATTATGCTCGCGACGTCGCTGGCGCCCGAATTATCAAGCGTTGAAGATGTGGGTGAGAAAGGCGAAATGCCTGTCATTCTGGAATCCTTCCGATTTGGAAAGAATCGCTAGATCTTGAAATTCCAACTGTAGCAGCCACCTACCTCGGCAGCACGTTTTGTTCCGCGTTTGCGCATAAGTTACAGCTTGTGTTACTTCATAGCGGCACAGGGCAAAGTCAGTTGTTTTCCGCTGCTGAAACTTTTAACTGGTATGCTACACGTGACGTCTGGGTCAGCGCTCTAAAGTAAGTAGAAATGCAGACAAACAAGAAAATCATAACCGAAAAGCCCTTGTGGACGCCGGCTCGCCTTGCCTTAACGATTATTGTGTTATCGCTCGTGGCAGCTTTTGGAATTTCAAGTTGCAGCTCCAGCGATGAAACACGTGAAAATCCACCTGGTGCTGGTGTGGCCCGGGATGGCAGCACCGGTGCAAATAACGCAGCACCTTCGCTGAAAACCGCGCCCGCAGCGACGGCGCCAATTGTTACGTTGCCCAAAAATATTACTGAAGCCGAACTGAGAGCGGTGACAGGCGCACCCATAAAACTTTCAAGTTACGCGGGCAAAGTTCTGTTAGTGAACCTATGGGCGACCTGGTGTGGACCGTGCCGCCTGGAAATCCCAGAACTCGTGAAGCTGAATAAGGAATATCATTCGCAGGGACTCGAGGTGGTGGGATTATCGACCCAGAATCCTGACGCCTCTGCTGAAAGCGTGCGGGAATTCGTTCACGATTATAAGGTGGATTATCGTATTGGATGGGCCACTCCGGAAGTTGCGATAACGTTGATGCAGGGGCGGGATGCAATCCCACAAAGCTTTGTAATATCACGCGACGGTCGCGTCGTGAAGCGATTCGTAGGCTTCAATCCAATGTCTACACCGTCACAAATAAGAGAGGCTATTCAAGAAGCGCTTAACGATAAAGGCTCTGTTGATTAACTTTTGTCTCAGGCTGAATCCTTCGCCTTTTTCAGTTCTCGCTCGCCCTCTTTCCTTAATTTCTCGCCCTCGCGCGCCAGTTCCTCGTCTTGTAGACCATCAGCTACGTGCTTCTTCGCTACGCCCTTGAGCTTCTTCATCTCCGCTTCGACACGCCCTTCGACTTGATCAATCGGCGCAGGCTCGCCCATTTCATCCTGAGTTCGAATGCTATTTTTGTTCAGATCCATGGTTAATCTCCCGTGACCCAGCTCCCTTTTTTGTAAGTAAGACATTAATAGCATACAGATGATACTCGTAAAAAGCGCGCTGACGACAATTTACTGCAAAGCCAGGGGTTTTTTAGGATCCGCCGAAAAAGAGAGTTGATTGGAGTCGGAAGGATGAGGACAACCGGGAGGAGAGCGATCGGACGGGCAACGTCCGATCGCTCTGAAGCTTTCGCACCGCTGCGAATAACGCTACGCTTCAGTCGGAGCTTCGTTACCGTTGACTGCTTGTTTACGTCGCTTCCTCGCCTTCGCTGCGATTCCTAACAAACCACTCCCTAGCAATAGCATCGTAGCTGGCTCTGGGATGGTCGTCATGTTTTCTTGTTCTCCGTGGCGACTGCGATCAGAAGGTGTCAGAATGCGGAAGCGGCTGAAATCGAAGCCTCTCAGGTCCGCACTCATTGCCGCGGAAAACCAGCGAATTGAGGCCGCATTATCGGGTGTGCTACCGGTGAAGAGATTCCAGATAGCTCCCTGAATACCACTCGCCTGATCGGGAGTGGAAAGCATCTTATCGTAGAGCCAGGCGGCGCGCTGGTACTTCAAAAGTGCGTTCGCTTGCGCTCCATATAGCGCGTTTGCCACGCCGGAAGCGTCGAGCGCGTTTACCGCTACGTTCCAGGTTTGGCCGATGTCAACCGAACGATCGAAGCTGACGCATACCATCGTTATTGGCGCCCCGTTCAGAAGCGCGCCATAAGGGCCCACGCTGACTCCCCCGAAGGTGTTGCTACCCACAGAAATTAGCTTCAGCGGTTCTGCCTTGGCCGCGGAACTGGCAACCAGGATCATCACCAGTAAAGCAGGCACAAACAGTAGTCGTTTCATAATCTTTCAGCCTTTTACCTTCCAGACCTTTAGTAACCAGAGGAATACCAAAAGCCTATGACGAGAGTTAAATTAACTGTTCAAAGTGTCTAAAATGATGAATCTGGACATCGTTCCACAGTTCGAGGGAATATTATGCCGCCGGGTACTGGGTCAGTTTGAAATTTTCCGAGCGACTTCCTACTGGGAGCGCGGGCGCCCTCGCCCGCAAGGTGGGGATAAGATCTGTTTACGGAAAGCTTGTTCGTTATGTGCCGTTGCGGGCGAGGGCGCCCGCGTTCCCAGTATAACGTCGAGCAATTGTGCGGATACTTTAAACTGACCCACTACCCGCCGCCGGAGCGGCTTCGCCGATGGGCAACGTGAGAATGCGGTGCGTGCAGCGTTTGATGGCGAATTAAATCTACTCTGCCTGTTAGTAGCGTATTAGAGGACGAGAGGCTTTTCCGCGGAATGAACACGCAGGACCTGCTTGGGGAGGCTCTAGACATATGCTATATTCAAGCACCCTAAGGCACTTTTGAGCATGAACGACCGCGTACCTATGCATAAGCGGTTTTTGGCAACCACTGTTCTGGTAGGCACTTTGCTGTTTAGCCAGGGAGGCAATTTCCTGGTGGCCGCCCGCTGCCCTCATCTTCAGTCAGGAATGGCTTCATGTGCGACCCAGCTTACTGAACCCACAATGTCCCACGAAGACATGGGGCACATGGAAATGGAGCACGAGACTATCTCCAACGAGGATCCCGATGCGGTTGCTTTTGGTCAGCCTATGGAACCGTGTTCACATTGCGCGGTTCATTCGCGGACAAATCCGAACACCGCTTCCGTTAGGGAGACAGAAGCAGTCAAACGGTTGGTCGATCTGAATATTTCTCTCAACTATTCCAGAGTTGCTCCAATTACAGTTCATCCCGTTGCAGTCGTGACTTCCAGAGCGCATGGACCGCCAGGCGAGCATACGCCCAGGCATATCCTCATCAACATCTTCCGTATTTAGTCCCTACTGACAATCACATTCGTGATGACGACGCAGGCGTCAGCCTGCGCTCCTATTCATTCATATCTTCATTTAGAACATCGCCAGAGTTCGCTTTGGCGAACCAGGTAGGGGGGAAACCATGAACCGGCCTAATAATTTGAGTAGTGCGCTGCGAACAGTTAGCGCACTTGCCTTGATGTTTGCGCTCACCACGAGCGTATTGCCGCAGCATGAAGGGCATGACATGTCGAAGATGAAACCGGCAAGCAAACCGAAGGCTAAGAGTGCGCCGAGGAAGAAGAGAACAGCTACGCGCGCGAAGCGAACTCCTACAAGGAGAGCGAGTAGACCGAGACCTTCGCCTTCGCGGAGCCCGCACGTCATGACACCTGGTATGCAAATGCCGACAGCGTCGCCGTCTCCGAGCCCGTCGCACGAGATGATGCCGGGAATGCAGATGCCAACAATGTCGCCAACCCCTGCGCAGAGTCCCGGGCACCAGATGACTCCAGGTATGCAAATGCCGACCGCAACGCCATCGCCTGGTCTGCGACCAGATCCGGAGATTGATAGCCGTCCGGTGCTGCGACTCGAGGATCTGGAAGCGATGGCGATAAAGAACAATCCAACGTTGGCCCAGGCTGAAGCCGGAATTCGCGCAGCGGAAGGACGCCGACGTCAAGCTGGTCTATTTCCCAATCCCATCGTCGGCTATTTCGGAGAGGAACTTTCTTTCCGAGCTGCGGGCGAGACCAGCGAGCACGGGGTCTTCGTTGAACAGATGATTCCGTTGGGCGGAAAGCTCAGTAAGAGCCGACGCATTTTTGCTCGTGAGAAGGAGCAGGCTGAGTCGCTTGCTGAAACTCAGCGGCTGCGAGTGCTGAACTCGATTCGCATGCTCTATTACGACGCTCTGGGTGCGCAAAGACTTCTCGAGCTGCGAACCGATTTGTCGCGACTCGCAAACGAAGCAGTTGAAATAACCAGAGAGCTTTACAACGTGGGACAGGCTGACAGGCCCGATCAACTCGAAATTGAAATCGAAGCGCAGCGGGCAGAGATAGATCTGCTGCGAGCACTGAACGACAGAGAACAGGTGTGGCGCATGCTCGCGGCCATGGTGAATAACCCGGAGCTAAAGCCTGCGAGACTGGTAGGCAATCTTGAAGAGGTGGGAACCGCCTTTGATCAGGAAGCGATCATCATGACGCTCTTGCGCGACAGTCCTGAAATTAGAACGTCCCAAGCGGGAGTAGAGCGAGCCCGTGCGGTGCTCTCGCGAGCGCGGGCTGAGCGCATACCCGATTTATTTGTCCGCGGAGGCATTGCTTACAACAACGAGCGGTTGGATCGAGACAATAGAAAAATTGGCGCGGAAGGAGTAATTGAAGTTGGCGTAAACGTGCCTATCTTCAACCGCAATCAGGGGGGCATCGCGGCGGCGGAAGCCGAGCTTGCCATTGGGGAGCGCGAGCTTGACCGGCTTCAGTTAGTACTGCGTTCCCGGCTCGCTTCAGCTTTTCGTGCGTATCGCAACGCGGCGCAGATGGTCGAGAAGTATCGAACACAGGTGCTGCCGAGGGCGCGCCAGGCCTATGAGATGTACCTTTCGAGTTTCAGGCAGATGGCCGCTGCCTACCCACAGGTGCTGATCGCGCAACGAACGCTCTTTCAGGTCGAAGCAGAATATGCGCGGGCATTGATCAGTTTGCGACAGAGTGGCGTTGGCTTGCGTGGCTTCCTGCTGAGCGGCGGATTGGATGGCATTGGAAGGCCTGGCGAATCCGGCGAGCGAACCGAAGGCTTCAAGCTGAGGTCAGCGAGCGAAGCAACCGGCGACTCTGATGAACCGTGAAATAGGCGGCAATGACCTCAGGAGATTTGCTGAAGAGAGTTATCAAAAGGTTTCGAACAATACAGGAGTAAGAAATGAATAACAGCAGACGTAGTTTCATAAGACGTTCATCGCTTTTTGGGGCCGCCGGCCTACTGGCCAGTTCAAAGGCAGTTTCTGCCCAACACGAGGGTCACGTGATGCCGACGCCTCAGGCCCCTCCTCAGACGGATAAAAAGCCGGACAACAGGTTCGCAGCTTTCGCGGGTCACGGCTTGGTGCACACTCCAGATGTGCCGAAGCTTCCCTGGACCATGGACAACGGGGTGAAGGTGTTTCGACTCGACCCGGAGGTCGTCAAGGTCCAGCTCATTCCCGGCAAGGAGATGTACGCGTGGGGCTACAGCGGCAGCGTGCCAGGTCCGACGGTCGAAGTAAACGAGGGTGACCGAGTGCGCTTCATCGTTACAAACAAGTTGCCTGAGGCCACGACCATGCACTGGCACGGTCTGGAAGTGCCTCTCAATATGGACGGCGTTCCTTTCATTAGCCAGCCCCTCATTGAACCGGGCCAGACTTTCGTCTACGAGTACACGGTCCACCAGAACGGCACGTTCTTCTACCACTCGCACATGGCGATGCAGGAGATGATGGGCATGATCGGACTGTTCATAATTCACCCGAAGCAGGCCTACTCGCCGCGCGTAGACAAGGATTTCGGACTTGTTCTTCAGGAGTGGGCACTCCTGCCGAACAACCCCATCCCAAATTCGCTGGCGATGGAGTTTAACTGGCTCACTATCAACGGCAAGGCCGGCCCGGCGACCACGCCGATGATTGTGAAGCAAGGTGAGCGAGTGCGTCTCAGGATTGTCAACCTCGGAATGGACCACCACCCGATGCACATCCATGGAAATCAGTTTTACGTGACCGGTACAGAGGGCGGGCGTGCTCCCGAATCCACGTGGTTTCCGCACAACACCGTGCTGGTAGGTGTAGCGCAGGCCCGGGATGTTGAATTCGATGCAGTGTTTCCCGGCGATTGGATGTTTCACTGCCACCTGCCGCACCACATGATGAACCAGATGGTGTCGATGGTGGGGCCGATGGGCATGGCAGGACACGGTGCGACCAACAAGGGGATGGAAGAGGGAATGGGCGTCATCCGACAAGGTCACGCGCTTTCGGAAGACTTGGCTCCCGGCCTCGGACGCGGCATGGGCGACAGCACAGAGAAAGAGAGAAACACGACGAATCTCGCAGGCCCAAGTCCGCACCTACAGCAGAACAGTCTGAAGGAGAGTGATAAAAAGCGTGTGCCCGGCTATCCGCAGGACATGGTCATGATCATGGACAAGGAAGTGGCAAAGCCCGAAACCTACGGACTTCCAC